>JAJXZZ010000237.1 GCA_021779795.1 Acidobacteriota bacterium
CGGCGATGCGGTTGACGATCGTCAGGCCCAGGCCGCTCCCGCCCGCGCCGGCGCCCCGGCCGCGGAAGAACCGCCGTGTCAGCTTCGGCAGCTCGTCGGCCGGGATCCCCGGCCCGTTGTCGGCCACCTCAATGGTCACCGCGCGCCCGGCGGCGCGCGCCCGCACGGCGACGCGGCTGCCCGGCGGAGAGTACCGGAGCGCGTTGTCCACGAGGTTGTCGAAGAGCAGCTGGCACGCGGTCCGGTCGCCGCGGATCGGCGGGACGTCGGGCGGCACGTCCACGTCCAGGGCGAACCCGCCGGCCTCGATCGTCTTCCGGAAGCCGGCCAGGACGTCGCCGACGAGGAGATCGACGTCGAGCGGCTCGAGCGAGTAGACCTCGGTGACATCCGCGATCCGGGAGTAGGCCAGCAGGTTGTCCACCAGGCGCCCGAGCCGCCTGGATTCCTGCACGATCAGGCTCGCGCCGCTCGCCAGGGCCTCGGGGCTCCTCAGCCGGCCGAGCGCCATCGTGTCGCCCGCCGCGCGGATCGCCGCGATCGGCGTCTTCAGCTCGTGCGTGACCGCCGAGACGAAGTCGGACCGCAGCGCGGCCAGCCTGGCGCTCGCCTGTGCCGCCCGCGCGGTCAGCGCCAGGCCGACCAGCAGGGCGGCCACCGCCACGCCGGCGACGAGCAGCGTCCACTGGCCGCCCTGGATGGCGTCGCGCATCGCGGGGTCGTCGCCGCCGCCGCCCGCGACCGTCCAGGTCTCGTGCGCGAGGTCGGCCGGCGGCTCGACGGCGACCAGCAGCGGGTCGTAGAAGGCAAACGGCAGCGGGCGCCGCTGCACGGGCTCTCCGAGGGCGGACGGCGGGGAGCCGGCGACGGGTGTGCCGCCGGCGTCGAAGACGGCCAGCCGGAGCGGCGATCCCGCCCCCCCCGTGCGCGCCACCTGCCGCGTCAGCTCGGCGAAGTAGTGGCGGCGGACCCAGGCCAGGTTGACCGTGAAGCCGACCACGCCCTGGAGCCGGTCGCGCAGCGCGTTGCGGTACACCGGGCGGGCCACCACCTGGTAGCGCGTGCCGTGCAGCGTCGCCTCGAAGATGGAGAAGCGGCGGCGCTGCCGGGCGTCGGCGCCGACCCGCGCGAGCAGCACCGCGGCCGCGTCCGGGTCGGCGTCCACCGTCACCGGGAACGGGATCGGGCCGGCCGCGCCGCGCAGCCAGGGCGGGCGCCGGTCGGCCCGGTCGAGGAAGGCGACCGACGCGGGCCCCGCCCCGCCGCGCCAGACGAAGAACGACTCCGGGTACGGGTAGCGCGCGAACGCGCTCGCCGCCAGGCCCCGCGCGTCGAAGGGCGAGTCCAGCATCGCCTGGTCCCACTCCGCCGAGGCCAGCACCATCGTCTGCACGGCCCGCATGTCCCGGCCGAGGACCGTCGCCAGCCGGTCGGCGGCCTCGGCGGCGTGCTGCCTTGCCAGCTGTGTCGCGCTGTGGCGCCACCCGCGCACCGCCCGGACGCCCAGCCATCCCATGACCGCGAGCGAGGCGGCGATGCCGGCCACGAGCAGGCCGGTCGTCCAGGCCGACGACGGGCGCCGGGCCGCGCTCACCGGGTCAGCTCCCGCTCGCGGTAGTAGCGGGCCGCCCCGTCGTGCAGCGGGATGGGCGTCGCCGGCGCCTGGTCGAGATCCATGAACGACAGCATCGAGAGCGACGGCAGCGACGCGAAGAACTGCCGCGTCAGGTCGTGCACCAGCGATTCGTCGAGGCCGCGGCGGCAGACCAGCAGGTTGTCCACGCCGATGGTGGTGACCGCGTCGGGATTGCTCGGATAGGTGCCGCCGAGGATCGCGGTCTGCCGGAAGAACGGGTAGTCGCGGCGCAGCCTGTCGATCGCCGGCCCGGTGAGCGGCAGCAGGCGCCCCCCGGCTCTCGTGACCGCGCGCACCGACTCGACCGGGTCGCTGCCGGTCACGAACAGGGCGTCGAGCGTGCCCGCGGCCAGCCGCGTCGCCGCTTCGTTGTACGGCAGCGACTCGAGGCGCGTGCCGCCCGTCCCGACGCCGAGCACCCGGACGATCATCTGGGCGGTCAGCGCCGACCCGCTGCCCGTGGGCCCGACCGCGATGCGCCGCCCGCGGAGGCCGGCGACGTCCCTCACGTCGGAACCGGGCCCGACGATGACGTGAACCGGGGCCAGCTCGAGCACGGCCATGCCCCGCAGGTTGCTGTAGGGAGGTACGCCCTCGCCGAGCCGGCCGGCGTAGGCCATGTAGGCCACGTCGGCGTACGCCAGGCCGATGTCGGCCGTGCCGCGCTCGAGGGCCTCGACGTTCGACACCGAGCCGGCGCTCTCGCGCACCTCCACGTCGAGGTCGGGAAACGCGGCAGCGTAGGCGCGCGCCAGCGCCCGGCCGAGGGGATAGAACCCGGCGCCCGGCGTGCCGGTCGTGAAGCGGACGACGCGGCGCGCGGGGCGCGGCGAACCGGCTTGCCGGCAGGCGGACGCCAGGCCGACGCCGAGCGCCACCGCCGCGATCACCGCCGCGCCGCGCAGTCCTGGACCTCTCGTCCGCATCGTTCCCACCGGCCATGCTACCACCAGGGGCCGCCCGGGCCAGACGGGCTGGCGCCCGACCTGGCCCGGGGCCAGGCGGCCGGCATTGAAATCCGGCCGGGATCCCCTCACTCTATTGGGAAGGAGGCCAGCATGACCCTGAGCGCACGCAACCACCTGCCGGGCGTCGTCGAGGAGATCGAGCGCGACGCGATCGTCGCCCACCTCGTCATCCGCGTCGGCGAGCACCTCGTCGAGTCGGTCATCACGCGCCGGAGCGCCGACGAGATGGGCCTGAAGGTTGGCGATCACGTCACCGCCGTGATCAAGGCCACCGAGGTGATGGTGGCGAAGCCGTAGCCGTCGGCGGGCCAAGGGAAGGCACCCGCGCGGCGCCCGCCCCGGGGCGCCACCCTCACTCGGCCATGAACGGGTACTCGAAGCTCGTCGCCGGGACGAACGTCTCCTTGATCGTCCGCGGGCTGACCCAGCGCAGCAGGTTCAGCGGGCCGCCGGCCTTGTCGTTGGTGCCCGAGGCCCTCGCGCCGCCGAACGGCTGCAGCCCCACCATGGCGCCGGTCGGCTTGTCGTTCAAGTAGAAGTTGCCGGCCGCGTGGCGCAGCGCCCGGCAGGCCTCCACGAACGCGTAACGGTCCCGCGAGAACACGGCGCCGGTCAGCGCGTAGGGCGACGTCGTGTCGCACAGCTCGAGCGCCGCGGCGAAGTCCTCGTCCTCATAGACGTAGAGCGTGACCACCGGGCCGAAGATCTCCTCCTCCATCGTCTCGAAGTGCGGGTCGGACGTGAGGATGATCGTCGGCTCGATGAAGTAGCCGGCCGACTTGTCGCCGCGGCCCCCGGCGAGGAGGCGCGCGGACGGCGACGCTTTCGCCCGATCGATGTACCCCATGATCCCGTCGAACGACGCCTCGTCGATGACGGCGTTCATGAAGTTGCGGAAGTCCCCGGTCCCGCCCATCCGGATGCGGCCGATCATGCCGACGACCGCCGCCTCGACGGCCGGCCACAGCGACCGCGGGATGTAGGCGCGCGAGGCCGCCGAGCACTTCTGCCCCTGGTACTCGAACCCGCCGCGGACGATCGCCGTCGCGACCTCCAGGGGGTCGGCCGACCGGTGAGCGAAGACGAACCCTTTGCCGCCGGTCTCGCCGACGATGCGGGGGTAGGCGCGGTAGCGCTCGAGGTTCCCGGCCACGGCGCGCCAGAGCTGGTTGAGCGTCCGGTTCGAGCCGGTGAAGTGCAGGCCGGCCAGCTCGCGGTGGGCCATCGCCACGCGCCCGACGAGCGCGCCGCTGCCCGGCACGAAGTTGACGACGCCGTCGGGCAGCCCCGCCTCGCGGTAGATCTGCATCAGCAGGTACGACGAGAGGATCGAGGTGGACGCCGGCTTCCAGACCGTCGTGTTCCCCATGAGCGCCGGCGCCATGTTGAGGTTCGAGGCGATGGCCGTGAAGTTGAACGGGCTCACCGCGAACACGAACCCCTCGAGCGGCCGGTACTCGAGGCGATTGAGCTGGTCGAAGCCCGAGCGCGGCTGGTCGGCGTAGATGCCCGAGGCGAAGTAGGCGTTGTAGCGAAGGTAGTCCACCGTCTCGCACGCGGCGTCGATCTCGGCCTGGTAGACGCTCTTGCCCTGCCCGAGCATCGTCGCCGCGAGCATCCGGGCACGGTATTTGGTGGCCAGCAGGTCGGCCGCCTTGAGCGTGATCGACGCCCGCTCGACCCAGGACATCGTCTCCCACTCGCGCTTGGCGGCGCGGGCCGCGGCGATCGCGGCCTCGACCTCGGCCTCGCCGGCCTGGTGGACGCGCGCCAGCACCTGGGCGTGGCGGCAGGGGTTGCGCGCCTCGGCCATCCGGCCGGTGCGGACCTCGCGGCCGCCGATGACGAGGGGGATCTCCTCGACCCGGTTCTCGAGCGCGGCCAGCTCGCGGCGGACGGCCTCGCGCTCTTCGCTGCCGGGGGCGTACGACTTGACCGGCTCGTTGGCCGGCACCTCGAAACCGAAGACGATGTTGTTCATGGCGCTCTCGCTGCCCGAAAGGGTTCGAGACCACGATAGCGCCCCGCGGCACAATGAGAGAAACGATATGTTTTATCACTATGGATGAATGCTATTCATCTCTACGGAGCCCCGGGGTCGGAGCGGTCTTCCGTGACCGAACGATTTCAATGACGGAATTGTGATCGGCGTGCATGGCTGGCGCGTCGGGTACAGAACCGTAAGCCGTGGAAGGCCCGCCAGGAAAACCGCTCCGACCCCTAACCCCGGCGCTCACATGGATTGAGACGTTCGCTCCGCCGTCGACTCAGGGTTCAGGGCTCATGGGTCACGGGAAATCCGCGCGACGCAAGTGAACTGGAGTGTAGGCGCTCTCGCGGGTGGCGCCTGGTGCAGGCACCGGCGCCACCAGCCGATACTCTCTAGTGGCCGTCTCTATGTCTACTCGCCTGCCGGCCTGGACCGCCAAGCTCGCGGTCAGGATCTTCGCCGCCATTGCGGTCCTGCACCTCGTATTCCTGGGAGGGGCGTTCCTCGGCCTCGACCGGTATCTCGAGCAACTCTTCGACCGGACGGCGGCTGCCGAGGCGGAGACGCTGGGGAGGGTCGTCACGTCGGCGCTGCGGCAGCAGATGGTGCGCGAGCACGAGACCAGCGTGGACGCGATCCTGGCCGAACTGGCGAAGCCCGACTCGGGCACCCGCATCCGGGTCATCAACCGCCGCGGCCGCGTCACCCACGCGACCGACCGCCGCCTGGTGGGCGGGGTGCTCGAGCCGGCGGGCGAGGCCGCGTGCGCGGAGTGCCACGCGGCGCCGGCGGCTTCCCGCGGCCGGACGCGGCTGGCGTCCGGTGCCGACCGCGTTCCGGTGTTTCAGCACGTCGAGACGCT
>JAJXZZ010000238.1 GCA_021779795.1 Acidobacteriota bacterium
CTAGCCACTAGCCACCAGCCACTAGCCACTAGCCACTACTTCCTACTTCCTACTTCGCAAGATCGCAAGATCGCACGATCGCACGATGTTCGCCGTCAGTATAATCCTCTCGTCCATGCGCGTTCTCATCCGCAACGGCACCGTCGTCAACGCCACGGGTCGGCAGCAGGCCGACGTCCTCGTCGAGGACCGCCGCGTGGCCGCCGTCGGCCCGGCGATCCCCGGCCCGGCCGACCGGGTCATCGACGCCACCGGCCGCCTCGTCTTCCCGGGCGGCGTGGACGTCCACACGCACCTCGACATGCCGCTCGGCGCGATCCGCACGAGCGACGACTTCGGGACCGGCACGGTGGCCGCGGCCTGCGGCGGGACGACGACCGTCGTGGACTACGCGGTGCAGTCGCGGGGACATTCGCTGCGCGAGGCGCTCGACGAGTGGATGGCGCGCGCGGCGGGGCACGCCGCGATCGACTTCGGCTTCCACGTGTGCATCGCCGACCTGCGGCCCGAGGTCGAGGCCGAGATCGCCGACATGGTGGCGGCCGGCGTGCCGTCGTTCAAGCTGTTCATGGCCTACCCCGGCCGGATGATGCTGGACGACGGCGAGATCTTCCGGGTGCTGAGGCGGACGGCGGCCTGCGGCGGCCTGGTCTGCCTGCACGCCGAGAACGGCACCGTGATCGACCTGCTGGTGCGCGAGGCCGTGCGCGCGGGGCACACCGCGCCGGGCTACCACGCGACCACCCGCCCCGCGGCGCTCGAGGCCGAGGCCGTGCACCGCGGCATCGCGCTCGCCCGCCTCGCCGGCGCCCCGCTCTACGTCGTCCACCTGTCGAGCGCCGAGGCGCTGGCCGAGGTGGCCGCGGCGCGCGGCCGGGGCGACCGCGTCATCGGCGAGACCTGCCCGCAGTACCTGCTGCTGGCGGCCGCCGCGACGCCCGACGCGGAGGACGCGCGCACCGCCGCCCGCACCGTCATCAGCCCGCCGCTGCGCGGCCGTGCCTCGCAGAACGCCCTCTGGGCCGGGTTGGCGCGCGGCGACGTCCAGGTGGTCGCCACCGACCACTGCCCCTTCTTCCTCGACCAGAAGGCCGTCGGGCACGCCGATTTCTCGACCATTCCCAACGGCGCGCCCGGCATCGAGCACCGCATGGCGCTGCTCTACGACGCCGGCGTCGCCTCGGGCCGGCTGTCGGCCGAGCGGTTCGTGGAGGTCGTCTCGGCCGCCCCGGCCCGGACGTTCGGCCTCTACCCGCGCAAGGGGGTCGTGGCCGTCGGCGCCGACGCCGACCTGGTCGTCTTCGATCCGTCGGGCGAGACGCGCGTCTCCGCGGCGACACACCACATGCGGGTGGACTACAATCTCTACGAAGGCCGCACGCTCGCCGGCGCCGTCGAAACCGTGATGGCGCGCGGCGGGGTGATCGTCGAGCGCGGCCGATTCGTGGGGCCGGCCGGCGGCGGCCGGTTCCTCGCGCGCGCCCCGTTCATTCCCGAGCCTTGAGCCTTCATATGCCAACCGTCGGCCGCAGTCTTCCGCGCCGTGACGGGCGAGACAAGGTCACCGGGGCGGCGAAATACATCGACGACCTCGCGCTCCCCGGCATGCTCCACGGCCGGACCATCAGGTCGTCGATCCCCTGCGGCCGCATCCGCTCGGTGAGCCTCCTCTCCGATCCGGCCGGCTTCACCGTCGTGGATTACCGCAACATCCCGGGCCGCAACGTCGTGGCCCTCATCGGCGACGACCAGCCCTGCCTGGCCGAGCACGTCGTGCGGCACGTCGCCGAGCCGATCCTGCTGCTGGCGCACGCGGACCGCGAGCGCCTGCTCGCGGCCGACGTGGACGTCCAGTACGAGCCGTCCGAGCCGCTCTTCGACCCGCTGCGCTCGCCGAAGGTCTTCAAGTCGATCGCGATGCGCAAGGGGGACGTGGACGCCGGCTTCGCCGAGGCCGACGAGATCGTCGAGGGCGAGTACCGCGTCGGCCACCAGGAGCACGCCTACATCGAGCCCAACGGCGTCATCGCCGTGCCGGCCGACGGCGGCGTCACCGTCTACGGCTCGCTGCAGTGCCCCTACTACGTGCAGAAGGCGCTGCGCGCCGTCCTCGACCTGCCGGCCGACCGCGTGCGCGTGGTGCAGGCCGAGACCGGCGGCGGCTTCGGCGGCAAGGAGGAATACCCGTCGATCGTCGCCGCGCACGCCTGCCTGCTGGCGCTCGAGTCGGGCCGCCCGGTGAAGCTCGTCTACGACCGCGCCGAGGACATGCTGGCGACGACCAAGCGCCACCCCGGCGTCATCCGGACGCGCACCGGCGTGACGCGCGACGGCCGGCTGACCGCCATCGACGTGGACGTCGTCCTCGACGGCGGCGCCTACATGACGCTCAGCCCGGTCGTGCTGAGCCGCGGCGTCATCCACGCGACCGGCCCCTACCGCTGCGACAACGTCCGCGTCCGCGGCCGCGTCGTCATGACCAACACGCCGCCCAACGGCGCGTTCCGCGGGTTCGGCGCGCCGCAGACGCAGTTCGCGTCCGAGGTCCACATGGAGCGCGTGGCCGAGCGGCTGGGGATGGACCCGGTCCGGCTCCGCGAGATCAACGCCCTCCGCCCCGGCGACACGACGGCGACCGGCCAGGTGCTCGGCCGCGACGTCAGCGCCCTGGCCGTGCTGCGCGACGCCGTCGAGCGCACCGACTTCAAGCGCCGCCGGCGCGAACTCCGCGGCACGGGGCGCGGCCTCGGCCTCGCCCTCTTTTTCCACGGCGCCGGCTTCACCGGCGCGGGCGAGATGAAGCTGGCGTCGAAGGCGTCGCTCGAGCTGACCGAGCGCGGGGCGCGCGTGCTCGCCTCGAGCGCCGACATCGGGCAGGGCTCGCGGACCGTCCACGCCCAGATCGTGGCCGAGGCGCTCGGCCTGCCGTTCGACGCGATCGAGATCGCCAGGGCCGACACCGCCGTCGTCCCCGACAGCGGGCCGACCGTCGCGTCGCGCACGTCGATGATCGTCGGCGGCCTGCTCCGCCGCTGCGCCGACGACATGAAGCAGGCGCTCGGCGGGCTGACGCCGAAGGAGTACCTGAAGCGGCGCGGTCCGCTGGTGGTCACCAGGCAGTACGAGCCGCCCACCTCGGCCGCCTTCGACGAGGAGACGTACACGGGCGACGCCTACGGCACCTACGCGTGGGCGTGCGACGTGGCCGAGGTCGAGCTGGACCCGGTCACCTACGAGATCCGCCCCGTGCGCATCACGGCCGTGCAGGAAGTCGGCAAGGCGCTGAACCCCGTCCTGGCCGCCGGCCAGATCGAAGGGGGCACCGCGCAGGGCGTCGGCTACGCGCTGCTCGAGGAGGTCGTCATGCGCGACGGCCGCATGGCCAACGCGCAGCTGACCAACTACGCCGTGCCGACGACGATGGATACGCCGAGGATCGACGTGGTGATCCACGAACGCCCGTATCGCCACGGGCCCTACGGCGCGAAGGGGCTCGGCGAGCTGCCGCTCGACGGCGTGGCGCCAGCCATCGCCAACGCCGTGCGCCACCTGGGGATCGACGTGCGGGCGATCCCGATGACACCCGAGCGGGTCATGGAGGCGGAGACGGGAGAGAGGAAGAAAGTAGGAAGTAAGAAGTAAGAAGTAAGAAGTAAGAAGTAGGAGTAGTGGCTAGTGGCTAGTGGCTAGTGGCTAGTGGCTAGTGGCTAGTCAGTCACGCGTGAATTGGCGGTACTTCGCAAGATCGCAAGATCGCAAGATCGCCAGGTCGCAAGATCGCAAGATCGCAAGATCCCTTACTCGCGGCAGGCGGGTCGCCGACCGCCGACCGCCGACTGCCGACCGCCGAGGAGCGCTGCGTGAGATTCCGGCTGAACGGGAAGCAGGTGGACGTCGAGGCGCCGGCAATGAAGCGCCTGCTCGACGTCCTGCGCGAGGACTGCGGCCTCACCGGCACCAAGGAGGGCTGCGGCGAGGGCGAGTGCGGCGCCTGCACCGTGCTGCTCGACGGCCAGGCGGTCAACGCCTGCCTGGTGCCGTTCGGGCAGGTCCGCCGCCGCGCCGTGAAGACGATCGAGGGGCTCGGCGGGCGCCACCCGCTGCAGGCGGCGTTCGTCGCCGAGGGCGGCACGCAGTGCGGCGCCTGCACGCCCGGGATGATCATGGCCGCGGTGGCGCTTCCGAAGGACGCGACGCCCGACCAGATCCGCGAGGGCCTTGCCGGCAACATCTGCCGCTGCACCGGCTACGAGGGGATCTACCGCGCGATCGCGAAAGCCCGGCAGGCGGAGGGCGGCCCGCCGCGAACGGTCGGCCGCGGATCACGCTCGACGGCCGGGAAGCCCGGCCGCCGGCAGCGGACGAAGAGCTCGAAGAGGAGGACGGGCCGATGAGGTCTGCCCTCTCCGCTCTCGAACTGCTGGAGCCGCGCTCGCTGTCGCACGCCCTTGCGCTCCTGCGCGACGCGGCACCCGTGGTGCCGCTCGCTGGCGGCACCGACGTGTACGTGCTGCTGAACGCCGGCACGCCGTCGGGTACGCGCTACCTGAACCTCCAGCGCCTGGACGGCCTGCGCGGCATCGCCCGGCGGAACGGCGTCATCTCGATCGGGGCGCTGACGACGTTTGCCGAGATCCGGCGGTCGGCGCTGCTCGCGCGCCGCCTGCCGTCGCTCGTCGCGGCGGCGCGCGAGGTCGGCGCGGTGCAGGTGCAGAACCGCGCCACCATCGGCGGCAACGTGGCCAACGGGTCGCCGGCCGGCGACAGCCTGCCGGTGCTCGCCGCCTCGGACGCCGTGGTCGTGCTGCGGAGCGCCGACGGCGTGCGTCGCGTGCCGTTCGACGGCTTCTACACGGGATACCGGCAGACGGTGATGCGCCCCGACGAACTGATCGTCGCCTTCGAGGTGCCGCCGGTGCCGGGGCGCCAGTGGTTCCGCAAGGTCGGCACGCGCGCCGCGCAAACGATCTCCAAGGTCGTCCTCGCCGCGGTGCGCGCGCCCGAGCCGCGCGTCGCGTTCGGCAGCGTGGCGCCCACCGTCGTGCGCGCGCGCCGGACCGAGTCGGTGCTCGCCTCGGGCGGGACGCTCAACGAGGCCGCCGCCGCGCTGATGACCGAGATCGCCCCCATCGACGACCTCCGCTCGACGGCCGAGTACCGCCGGCGCGTGGCCGCCAACCTGCTTCGTCAGTTCTGGACCGAAACCGCATGAACCGCCAGCCATCAACCGGCGTTCGCCCGACGGCCGACCGCCTGCCCTCCGAAGCTCCAAGATCGAAGGAGGGCCGGCCGCTTGCCCGCCGAAGCTCGACGAGCGAAGGAGGGCCGACCGCCGGATTCACCACTTATCGGGGGCACGTGCTGACGCCCGTCGGCGAATCCGGCTGGGCCGACTGGGCCGACGGCCGCCTCGACGTCGAGGCCGGTCGCCTCACCTACGCCGGCCCGTGG
>JAJXZZ010000239.1 GCA_021779795.1 Acidobacteriota bacterium
ACATGTCGCTGATGGAACAGGTGACCAGGACGATGTCGGAGGCCATGAAGGCGCACGACCAGGTGCGCTTGGGCGCCGTGCGCCTGCTGAAGGCCGCGCTGATGAACCGCGAGGTCGAGCGCGGCCAGCCGCTGACCGACGCCGAGGAGCTCCAGGTGGTCGGGATGCTGGTCAAGCAGCGCAAGGATTCGATCGACCAGTTCGCCAGGGGCGGCCGCCAGGACCTGGTGGACAAGGAGTCGGCCGAACTGGCGATCCTCGAGGCGTACCTGCCGCCGACGATCGACGAGGACGCGCTGGGTCGGGCGGTTGCCGAGGCCATCGCGGAAACCGGCGCCGCGTCGCCAAAGGACATGGGCCGGGTGATGAAAGCCGTCATGGCAAAGCTGGCGGGGGCCCAGGTCGATGGAAGATTGGTGAGCGACCTCGTCCGCAAGCAACTGAACGGCTGAGAAGGAACTCTTTCGCTGGTTCGGGCGTCTAATTCAGTGAGACGCCTAACAGCCTCTCATCTATCCTCCAAGGGCCCCTCCTAGCCAGGGGGGCCCGCTCTCACCCTGGATCATGCGGTTTTCGACGACGCGTCCGCTGCCGTGGCATGTCACCGGGCGGGGACGCGGCCCGCGCCAACCCGTCGCTGTGCTACGCTGAGCCGCCATGGACGAGACCGACGCCGTCCACCCGACGGCAGGCCCCGGCGCGGCCGGGCTGGCGCCCGAAACCGGGCACGACCAGGCGCACCGGAGCGCCGCCCGCCTGGTGCGCTCGGCCGGGGTGGTCGGCGTGGCCACCATGTCGAGCCGGGCGCTCGGCCTCGCGCGGGATCTCGTCCTGGCCCACCTGTTCGGCGCCGGCAACGCCATGGACGCCTTCACGGTGGCCTTCAGGATTCCCAACCTGCTTCGCGACCTGTTCGCCGAGGGGGCGATGAGCGCGGCCTTCGTGCCCACCTTCACGCGCGTCCTGACGGCGGAGGGCAAGGCCGCGGCGTGGAGACTGGGGAACCTGGTCATCACGGCGCTGCTGCTGGCGACCGGCGCGCTCGCCCTGGCCGGCATCGTGTTCGCGCGGCCGCTGGTGAACCTGGTGGCCGGGCACTTCGCGAGCGTGCCCGGCAAGCTCGATCTCGCGGTCGCGCTCGCCCGGATCATGCTGCCGTTCCTCACCCTGGTCGCCGTCGCGGCGGGGCTGATGGGCATGCTCAACTCGCTGCGCCGCTTCTTCGTGCCGGCGCTGTCGCCCGCGATGTTCAACGTCGGCACGCTGGCGACGATGGCGGTGCTCATCCCGGTGTGTCGCGCGGAGGGCGTCCGGCCGATCTTCGCGGTCGCGGTCGGGACGCTGGTCGGCGGCGTGGGGCAGGTCCTGATCCAGTGGCCCGGCCTTCACCGGGCGGGGTTCCGCTTCCGCCCGCTCGTGGACTGGCGCGACGCCGGCCTGCGCGAGGTGCTGACGCTGATGGGGCCGGGGATGCTGTCGCTCGCGGCGGTGCAGGTCAACAACCTCGTCAACACGATGCTCGCGACCACCCAGGGCGAGGGCGCGGTCTCGTGCCTCAGCTTCGCGTTCCGCGTGATGTACCTGCCGATCGGCATCTTCGGGGTGTCGATCGCCACGGCGGCCATCCCGGCGCTGTCGCTCGACGCCGCGCGGGGCGACACGCAGGGGATGCGGGCCACCTTCTCGCACTCGCTGCGCATGATGCTGGTGCTCAACGTGCCGGCCGCGGTCGGGCTGATCGTGCTGTCGGCCCCGATCGTGGCGCTGCTGTTCCGGCACGGCTCGTTCAGCGCCCAGGCGGCGGCCGGGACCGCGGCGGCGCTGGCGCTCTACGCGCCGGGCCTCATCGGCTACTCGATCGTCAAGCTGGCGGTGCCGACCTTCTACACGCTGAGGGACAGCCGGACGCCGGTCGCCATCGGCGCGGCGACGATGGTGTTCAACGTCGTCTCGAGCCTGACCCTGGTGCGGCTGCTCTCGTTCCCCGGGCTGGCCCTCAGCACGGCGGTCTCGTCGCTCTTCAACGCGGCGCTGCTGCTGTGGCTGCTCGAACGGAAACTGGGCGGCATCGACGGGCGGCGAGTGGCCGTCGCGATCGTGAAATCGGCGGCCGCCGCCGCGGTGATGGCGGTGGCCGCGTGGGGCGCCGGGCGCTGGCTCGACGCGGCCTGGCCGGGCCAGTCCACCGCCGCCAGGCTCGCGCACGTCGCGGGCGGGATGGGCGCCGGCGTGGCCGCGCTCGTCGCGGCCGCGCACGCCCTGCGGATCGCCGAGTTCCACGAGGCGGTCGCCGCGGTGAGGGCGAGGCTGCTCGGGCGGAAGGCGTCGTAGGGACTATGGTACGATCGCGGGGCGGATCCTCGGGAACCGGTCGCTGACGATGCCCTACTCCTCTTCTTCCTCGCCGGGTTCGGCGGTCTACCAGTTCGGTCCGGGCCCGATCACGCCCGCCGTCAAGGCGCTGCTCTACGCGAACGTCGGGATGTTCGTGCTGACGTGGATCGCGCCGGGGCTGGTGCCGCTGCTGGGGCTCCAGCCGGTCGCGGTCGTGCTGGGGCTGCGGCTCTGGCAGCCGGTCACCTACATGTTCATCCACGCGGGGCTGGAGCACATCCTGTTCAACATGCTCGCCCTGTGGATGTTCGGCGTGGAGCTGGAGCGGCTCTGGGGGCGGCGCTTCTTCTACAGGTACTACTTCCTCACCGGCGTCGGCGCCGCCGCGACGACCATCCTGCTGGGGCTCCTGCCGGGCCAGCTCGGCGCGACGATGTGGTACTCGGTGACCGTGGGCGCGTCGGGCGCGATCTACGGGCTGCTGGCCGCCTACGCGCTCTACTTCCCCAACCGGCCGATCTACATCTGGTTCCTGTTCCCGATCCCGTCGAAAGTGTTCGTGCTCATCATGGGGGCGATCGCCTTCATGTCGTCGGTGAGCGGCAACCAGGGGGGCATCGCGAACTCGGCGCATCTCGGCGGCCTGGTGATCGGCTACCTGTACCTCAAGAACATGGGCGGGCGCGGCGGCCCCGGCCTGGACGAGATCAAGTACCGCTACGCGAAGTGGCGCATGAACCGGCTGCGGCGCCGGTTCGACGTCCACGCCGGCGGCCGGCACGACTGGAACGGAAGGGTGCATTGATCACGGCGGCCCGCGGCCCGCGACGGTCGGCGTGCGGCCGTCAGCCGAAGCCCGACCGTCGGCTATAATGAAATCAGGCGGGTTTTCTCCTGCTTCTCGGCCTTGACGGACCGCCGCATGGACACCCCGACACCAGCCGCCGACACGGCACCCCTGGCGCTGACGCGTGACGCGTCGCTGGCCGCGTATCGCTGGATGCTCCTGTCGAGGAGGCTGGACGACAAGGAAATCCAGCTCAAGAACCAGAGCCGGATCTTCTTCCAGATCAGCGGCGCCGGGCACGAGGCGGTGCTGGTGGCCGCCGCGATGGCGCTTCGCCCCGGCCACGACTGGTTCTATCCCTACTACCGCGATCGCGCGCTGTGCCTCGCCCTCGGCGTCACGCCTTACGAGATGCTGCTCGAGTCGGTCGGCGCGGAGGACGACCCCGCGTCGGGCGGCCGCCAGATGCCCTCGCACTGGGGTCACCAGCGGCTGAACATCGTGTCGCAAGGCAGCCCCACCGGGACGCAGTTCCTGCAGGCGGTCGGCTGCGCCGAGGCGGGCCGCCTCTACCAGCGGATCCCCGGCATCCCCGGCGGCGACGCGCGGCAGCGCGAGGACGAAGTGGTCTACGTGTCGTCGGGCGAGGGGGCGACGGCCGAAGGCGAGTTCTGGGAGTCGCTCAACACGGCGTGCGGCAAGCGCCTGCCGGTCGTCTACCTCGTCGAGGACAACGGCTACGCGATCTCGGTTCCCCGGGAGATCGCCACGCCGGGCGGCGACCTCTCGCGGGTCGTCCGGTCGTTCCCGTCGCTCCAGGTGCTGACGGTGGACGGCACCGACTTTCCCGCCAGCGTGGCCGCGCTGCGGCGGGCGGTCGCGTGGGCGCGCGAGGGCCAGGGGCCGTCGCTCGTGCACGCGCACGTGATCCGGCCGTACTCGCACTCGCTGTCCGACGACGAGCGGATGTACAAGACGCCGGCCGAGCGCGAGGCCGAAGCCGCCCGGGACCCGATCCGCATCCTGCGCGGCCGGCTCCTGGCCGACGGCGTCGCGGGCGAAGCCGACCTGCAGCGGCTGGCCGCGGAGGTGGACGAGGAGGTGAACGCCGCCGCCGAGCGCGCCCTTGCCGCGGCGCGGCCGGCCCGCGAGACGGCGCGGCTCTTCGTGTTCTCGCCGGACGTCGACCCGGCATCGGCGGCGTTCGAGGCGGCGCCGCAGCCGTCGGGCCCGCCCGACACGATGGTGGGGGCCATCAACCGCACGCTGCGCGACGAGATGGCGCGCAACCCGGCCATCGTCGTCTTCGGCGAGGACGTCGCCGACGCCACGCGCGAGGAGGCGCTGTCGGCGGTCCCCGGGAAGGGCGGCGTCTTCAAGGTCACGCACGGGCTCCAGCGCACGTTCGGCTCGACGCGGGTCTTCAACTCGCCGCTCGCCGAGGCCAACATCATCGGGCGGGCCGTGGGCATGGCCGTCCGCGGCATCAAGCCGGTCGTCGAGATCCAGTTCTTCGACTACATCTGGCCCGCGATGATGCAGCTCCGCGACGAGATGGCGATGATGCGCTACCGGTCGGGCAACCACTTCTCGTGCCCGATGGTGGTGCGCGTGCCGATCGGCGGCTACCTGCGCGGCGGCGCGCCGTATCACAGCCAGTCGGGCGAGAGCATCTTCGCCCACTGCCCCGGCATCCGGGTCGTGTTCCCGTCGAACGCCGTGGACGCCGCCGGGCTGCTGCGCACGGCCGTGCGCTGCGACGACCCGGTGCTGTTCCTGGAGCACAAGCACCTGTACCGCCAGACGTACAACAAGGGCGCGTACCAGGGGCCCGACTTCACCATCCCGTTCGGCCGGGGCGCGCTCGCCCGGGAGGGGAACGACCTCGTGGTGCTGACGTGGGGCGCGCTGGTGCAGCGCAGCCTGCTCGCCGCGCAGCAGGCCGAGCAGGACGGGATCAGCGCCGCGGTGTTCGACCTGCGGACGATCGTCCCGTTCGACTGGGAGGGGATCGCCGCGCTCGTGCGGCGGACGAGCCGCGTGCTCATCGTCCACGAGGATCAGTTGACGTGCGGCTTCGGCGCCGAGCTGGCCGCCCGGATCGCCGACGAGCTGTTCGACGATCTCGACGCGCCCGTCCGGCGCCTCGCCTCGCTCGACACGCCGGTCGCCTACTGCCCGGATCTCGAGGAAGTCATCCTGCCGCAGAGCGCCGACGTGCTCGAGGCGATCCGCAGCCTCGCGCGGTACTGACCGCGCCGCGCCGCGCC
>JAJXZZ010000240.1 GCA_021779795.1 Acidobacteriota bacterium
GGCCAGCCGTCTGCTCTCGGTGGGGCGGGGCTTCAGCCCTGCCTCGGGCGTGGGGCGGGGCTTCAGCCCTGCCTGTCTCGACTCCGCCCGCCACGCCGCCTCGTTCATCCGCGCGCGCCTGTGGGACCCCGCCTCCGGGCGCCTGCTGCGCCGCTTCCGCAACGGCGAGGCGGCCATGGACGCCTATGCCGAGGACTACGCCTTCCTGGTCTTCGGCCTGCTCGAGCTGTTCCAGGCCGATGGCGATCCGGAGTGGCTCTCGTGGGCCATCGAGCTCCAGCGGCGGCAGGACGAGCTGTTCCGGGACGAGGCAGGCGGCGGCTGGTTCAGCACCACCGGCGAAGACCCCACCGTGCTGCTGCGCCTGAAGGACGACTACGACGGGGCCGAGCCGGCAGCCGGGTCGGTGTCGGTGCTCAACCTGATGACGCTCGTCCACCTCGGCGCGCTGCCGGACGGGACGAGCGCGAGAGTCGAGCGGGCGTTCGGCGCCTTTGCGTCGCGCATCGAGAGCGCGCCGCGGGCGGTGCCGATGATGCTGGCGGCCGCGTCGGCCTGGCACGCAGGGTTGTCGGAGGTCGTCATCGTCGGGCCGCGAGACGATGCGGCAACGCTCGACCTGCTTCGGGCGGTGGAGCGCTCGTTCCAGCCGTTCGTCGTCCTGGTTCGCATCGAGCCCGGGAGCCCCGAGGCGGCGCGCCTGGCGGAGCAGTTGCCCTGGCTCTCCGGGTACGGCATGCGCGACGGTCGGCCGACGGCGTACGTCTGCCGTAACTTCGCGTGCGAGATGCCGGTCACCGACGCGACGGAGTTGGCGCGCAGCCTGATTCGCATGTAAGCCGCGGCATTCAGTCCCGGCGGCTGATGAACCACCGGTCGCGGATTGTCGTCCAATTGAGCAGCGAGGCCTCGATGACCAAGTTCCTCCTCTGGCTCATCCTGCTGGTGATCTGCTGGCCGCTGGCGCTGCTGGCGCTGCTGCTGTATCCGATCGTCTGGCTGCTCCTGCTGCCGTTCCGGCTCGTGGGGATCGCGGTGGGAGGCGTGTTCGAACTGTTGAAGGCGATTCTCTTCCTGCCGGCGCGCGTGCTCGGCATGCGAGGGAAATAGGCTCAAGGCTCAGGGCTCAAGGCTCAAGGCTTGAGCTCGAGCTGGCCGCGCGGCCGGTTCGGCCGGTGCTATGATGCCAGCACCCACCGGGCCGGGGTGGCGAAACTGGCAGACGCACAGGACTTAAAATCCTGGGCTCCGCAAGGAGCGTGTGGGTTCGACCCCCACCCCCGGCATGCCCGCCACAGCTCGCGCGGATCGACCCGTCGGCGAGCGACGGCGGGCAGGCTCACGGCTCAGGCCTCGGGGCAGGCCGGGACTCGTCGAGCCCGCGCGTCACGCCTCCGTGCCCGGCTCGGGCAGCTTCAGCTGGAACCGCACCGAGGCCAGCCGCAGTGCCACGACGGCGCCCGTCCCGACCCACGAGGCGACCGTGGCGTACGGCGTGAAGCGGTCCAGCAGCACGAAGACCCACACGCCGAGGAACGAGCAGGTCGCATACAGCTCCGAGTTGCGGCGGAAGACCACCGGGATCCGGCCGCACAAGGTGTCGCGCATCACGCCGCCGAACACGCCCGTCACCACCCCCATCAGCACGGCCACGATCATCGACAGGTGCATCGCCAGCGCCGAGGTCGCGCCCAGGATGCTGAAGAGGCCGAGGCCGAGCGCGTCCGGGACGAGCAGCACCCGGTCCGACGCGCGCTTCAGGATGTAGTAGGACACGACGGCCGGCACGAACGTCGCGGCCGTCAGCCACGGGTCCCGCACCCAGAAGATCGGCGTCCGCCCCAGCAGCAGGTCCCGCACGGTCCCGCCGCCGAACGCGGTGACGAAGGCGACCGAAATCGCGCCGACGACGTCCATGTCCCGGCGCCGGGCCTCGAGCGCCCCCGACACGGCGCACGTCACCACGGCCATGTAGGTCAGGACGGCGACGAACTCGTTCAGGTAGCCGGCGAGCGCGGGATGGTCGGGCATAAGGCCAGGCACTACAATCATACTCACGACCGGGCATCCGCGCCCGGCCGCCAACGGAGGTCCCATGTCATCCTACGTGTTCCACAACGGCCCCTTCCTCGACCCGCGGCGCGACGAACTCGCCGGCGGCGTGGAGGTCCTCGTCGAGGGGAACCTGGTCAAGGAAGTCGCCGACACGCCCATTCGCTCCGCCGCCGCGACGCGCATCGACCTCGGCGGCCGGACGCTCATGCCCGGCCTCATCGACGCCCACGTCCACATCTTCCTCTGCGAGGTCAACCTGGGCGCGCTCGCGAACATGCCGCTGACGCTCCTCGCCGCGCGCGGCATCGCCGCCATGCGCGCCATGCTCGTGCGCGGCTTCACGACGCTGCGCGACGTCGGCGGCGCCGACCACGGCATCAAGACGGCGGTGGACACCGGCCTGGTCGAGGCGCCGCGCCTCTTCATCTCCGGCCGGCCGCTCAGCCAGACCGGCGGTCACGCGGACTTCCGCCGCCGGACCGAGAACGGGTACGAGTGCGCCTGCGGCTCCGCCGTCTCCTACACCTCGCGCATCGCCGACGGCCTGCCCGAGGTGATCCGGGCCTCGCGCGACGAGCTGCGCAAGGGGGCCGACTTCCTCAAGATCATGGTCTCGGGCGGCGTGGCCTCGCAGAGCGACCCGCTCGAGAGCGTGCAGTACCGGAAGGACGAGATCGAGGCCGTGTGCGAGGAGGCGAAGCGCTGGGGGACCTACGTCGCGGCGCACACCTACACCGCGGCCGCGATCCGGCACGCGGTCGAGGCCGGCGTGCGCACGATCGAGCACGGCAACCTGATCGACGCCGACACCGCGGCCCTGATGGCCGAGCGCGGCGCGTTCCTCGTGCCGACGCTCGTGGCCTACGACGCCCTGCAGCGCCGCGGCCGGGAGTACGGCCTCACCGACTACAGCCTCGCGAAGAACCAGATCGTCCTCGGCGCCGGCCTCGCCTCGCTCGACCTCGCCCGCAAGGCCGGCGTGCCGATCGGCTTCGGCAGCGACCTGCTCGGCCAGCTCCAGAACGACCACTGCCGCGAGTTCCTCATCCGGCGCGAGGCGATGAGCGCGCAGGAGATCATCCGCTCGGCCACCCTGGTCAACGCCCGGATCCTCAACCGCGCGGGGCGGCTCGGCGAGCTGGTCCCCGGCGCGTTCGCCGACCTGCTGGTGGTGGACGGCAACCCGTACGAGGACATCGGCGTGTTCGCGGACGAAGGGCCACGCCTGGCGGCGATCATGAAGGACGGCCGCTTCGTCCGGAACCGGCTGTCGAACTGAGGGGGCGAACCGACCGCCCCGTCCGTTCACGCCTCGACGAGCAGCAGTTCCTGCTGCGGTTCCGACAGCCACTCGGCGCCGGCGTCGGTGACGACGGCCATCTCCTCGATCGTCACCACGCCGCGGCCGGGCACGGTCAGCCGCGGCTCGATCGTGAAGACCATGCCGGCCTCGAGCGGCTTGAACGGCTTGCGCGCGTACTTCTCCCACGCCGGGCCGAGCATCGCCGTCCCGTCGTGGGCGAACCGCCCGACCTGGTGGCCGAGGCCGTGCGGGAACTCCTCGTACCCCGCCCCGGTGATCACCCGGCGCGCCACGGCGTCCACGTCGCGGCCGAGCGCGCCCGGCCTGAGCGCCGCGAACGACTCGGCCACCGAGCGGCGGATCGTGTCGAACCCCTTGCGGACCTCGGCCGGCGCCTCCGTCTGGCCCGGCTCGAGCACGTAGAAGGTCCGCTGCATGTCCGAGCAGTAGCCGTCCACGCGGACGCCGAAATCCATGTTGAGCACGTGGCCGTGGGCCGCGGCCCGGCCGGTCGGGCCGTAGTGGGCCTGGGCCGTGTCGGGGCCGGTGAAGACGGCGGGGCAGGTCGTCTCGCCCCAGGCGAAGCCGAGGCCGCGGCGGCGCACCTCGGCCTGCATGAACCCCGCGATCTCCTGCTCGCTCCGCCCCGGCCGAATGTAGCCGGCAACCTTCCCGAAGATCTCCTGGGTGTGCCGGATCGCCTCGCGCATCCGCCCCAGCTCGTACGCGGTCTTGCGCTCGCGCAGCGCCGACACCAGCGGCTCGGCCGACACGAGCCGATCGGCCATCCCGATCTCGCCGAGCGCGTCGCGGAGCGTGAGGTACATGCCGTGCGTCAGGCCGTCGCAAATCTCGCTGCCCTGCGAGTAGTTGACGGCGATCGTCCGCGGGTTCGCGCCCTTCATGAACTCGAGGAACGGCCCCTTGAACCCCTCCACGTAGGGGACGACCTCGTCCCAGGCGCCCGCGTCCTGGACCGACCGCTGGTCGTAGCGGCCGACGATGGCCCGCGTGCGGCCGTCGCGGAGCACGACGAAGGCCGAGTGCCAGGTCAGGTGGCCGGGCGCGAGGAACGGCAGCACGGGATCGCCGTTGATCTCGGTTTCGCGGGTGAAGGTCAGCCAGCAGTCGAGGTCGAATTCGCCGAGCAGGCCGACGGCCTGCCGGACCTTTTCCTGGATCAGAGACATGATTCCTCCAGCCGGCGCTCAGCCGGCAAAACGCCGAAGCGTCTTCTGAAACGCGGCCACCATCACCGCCGCCAGGCCGAGCAGGGCGGTCAGGATGAGGAAGAACTGGTGGTGGGGCAGCGCGCTGTACGACTTGCCCAGCAGCCCGGACCCGTAGGAGCCGACCGCCGTCGCGGCGAACCACCCGCCCATCATGAGGCCGGCCAGCCGGGGCGGGGCGACCTTGGAGACGAACGACAGGCCCATCGGCGAGATCAGGATCTCGGCCACGGTGACGAAGAAATAGGTGCCGATGAGCCACGCCGGCGACATGATCGGGACGTCGGCGTTGCCGCCCGCCAGCGAGGCGGTCACCATGATGGACATCGACCCGGCCATCACGAGCATGCCGAGCAGGATCTTGACCGGCGTGGACGGCTCGCGGCCGGCGGCGTGCATCCGGCCGAACAGGGCCAGCAGGGGCGGCGTCAGCAGCAGGATGAACGCCGGCTCGAAGAACTGGTAGGTCTCGGGGCGCAGCCAGCCGAAGACGCGCGTCGACCGCTCGGCGAACAGCGTCAGGGCGAAGGCGTTCTGGTAGAACGCCACCCAGAAGAAGATGACGCTGCAGAACAGGATGACGAGCGTGACGATGCGCCGGCCGTCGTCGCCGGTGGCCGCCGACGCCTCCGCGGCGGCCGCCTGCGGCGTCGTCTTGACGTCCACCTCGGCCAACCGCGCGCGGCCGGCCTGCAGGATCGCCATGGCCACCAGCAGCCCGGCCCCGCAGACCCAGAACGACAGGTTGTAGCTGCCGTAGCGGACGCTGATGTACGTGGCCAGCAG
>JAJXZZ010000241.1 GCA_021779795.1 Acidobacteriota bacterium
CTGGTGGCCGGCGCCGTCGCGACCGTGGGCGACGGCCTCGCGCGCGCGGCGGAGGCGATCGACGCGGGCGCGGCCGCGGCGGTCCTCGACGCCATGGCGCGCGTCTCGCGGAGCGTGGACTCGTGAGCCGCCCGGGCCATCCCGACCTGCTCGCCGCCATCGTGGCCGCGACCAGGCGGTCCCTGGAGGTTCGCAAGCGGGCCGAGCCCGAGGCCCGGCTGGCAGAGGCCGCGGCCGGGCGGGTGCCGGGGGGCGCTCGGTTCGTCGCGGGCCTGTCGCGCCCCGGCGCCTGGAACGTGATCGCCGAGTGCAAGCGCCGCTCGCCGAGCCGGGGCGTGCTGCGGCGCGACTACGACGCGGCGTGGGTGGCCGGGCGTTACGAGGCGGGCGGCGCGGCAGCCGTGTCGGTGCTGACCGAGCCGGGCTTCTTCGACGGGTCGCTCGACGACCTGCGGGCGGTCAGGGCGCGCGTCGCCCTGCCGCTGCTCCGCAAGGATTTCGTCGTTGACGACTACCAGTTGCTCGAGGCCAGGGCGGCCGGGGCCGATGCCGTGCTGCTGATCGTGGCCGCGCTGCAGCCGGCCGCGCTGCGGTCGCTGCTCGCGGGGGCGGCCGGGCACGGGCTGGCCGCGCTGGTCGAAGTGCACCGCCAGGAGGAACTCGCCGCGGCGCTCGACGCCGGCGCGCGCCTGGTCGGCGTGAACTGCCGCAACCTGTCCACGCTCGACGTCGACCTGGCGGTGGCCGCGCGGCTCGTCGGCGGGATTCCCGACGACGTGGTGGCCGTGGCCGAGAGCGGGCTGCGGGAGCCGGGCGACATCCGCCGCCTGCGAGAGGCGGGATACGACGCCTTCCTGGTCGGCGAGCGGCTGGTGGCCGCCGACGATCCCGGACGGGCGCTTGGTGAGCTGATGCCATGTTCGTGAAGATCTGCGGGATCACCCGCCTGGAAGATGCGCTGCTGTCGGCCGACCTGGGGGCGTCGGCCGTGGGATTCGTGTTCGCGCCCGACAGCCCGAGGGCGATCGCGCCGGAGCAGGCGAGGGCGATCGTCGAGCATCTGCCGGCGTGCGTGTCGGCCATCGGCGTGTTCGTGGACGCGCCGGTCGGGCAGGTGCGCGAGATCGCGGCGTTCGCCGGGCTGTCGGCGGTGCAGCTTCACGGGCGCGAGACGCCGGCCGACGCGGCGTCGGCGGGCCTGCGCGTCGTGAAGGCGGTGCCGGCGACGCGCGAGGCGCTGGACGGGCTCGGCGCGTGGCCGGTGTCGGTCACGCTGCTGGCTGACGCCATGGACGGCGCCCGGCGCGGCGGCACGGGCCGGGCGGCCGACTGGGCCGTCGCGCGCGAGATGGCGCGCTGCCGTCCGCTGCTGCTGGCCGGCGGCCTGACGCCCGACACGGTCGCGCAGGCGATCCGCGAGGTCCGGCCGGCGGGCGTGGACGTCTCCTCGGGCGTCGAGCTGGCGCCGGGGATCAAGGACGCGGCGGCGCTGCGGCGCTTCTTCGAGGCGGTCGGCCGCGAGTCGTCCGAGGGGCTGCCCGCGTTCGGCCGGCGGGATCCCGACGAGCGGGGCTACTTCGGCGCGTACGGGGGGCGCTTCGTGCCCGAGACGCTGGTCGCCCCGGTCGAGCAGCTCGAGCAGGCCTATCTCGAGGCGCGCCGGGACCCGGCGTTCGCCACCGAGCTGTCGGCCCTCTTCGCCGGCTACGTCGGGCGCCCGACGCCGCTCAGCGAGGCCTCGCGCCTGTCGGCCGCCTTCGGCGGCGCGCGCGTCTTCCTGAAGCGCGAGGACCTCACGCACACCGGCGCGCACAAGATCAACAACGCCCTCGGCCAGGCGCTGCTCGCGCGCCGGATGGGCAAGACGCGCGTCATCGCCGAGACCGGCGCTGGGCAGCACGGCGTGGCGGCCGCCACCGCCTGCGCGCTGCTCGGCCTGCGGTGCGAGGTCTACATGGGGGCCGAGGACATGCGCCGGCAGGCGCCAAACGTCGCCCGCATGCGGTGGCTCGGCGCGACGGTCAGGCGCGTGGACGGCGGATCGCGGACGCTCAAGGACGCGATCAACGAGGCGATGCGCGACTGGGTGGCGCGCGTGGACGACACCTACTACCTGCTCGGGTCTGCCCTCGGTCCGCACCCGTACCCGCTGATGGTCCGGGAATTCCAGTCGGTGATCGGCGCCGAGGCGCGTCGCCAGGTCCTCGCGCAGGCCGGCCGCCTGCCCGACGCGGTGGTGGCCTGCGTGGGCGGCGGCAGCAACGCCATCGGCATCTTCGACGGGTTCCTCGACGATGCCGGCGTGCGCCTGGTCGGCGTGGAGGCGGGCGGCGTTGCGCTCGATCCCGGGCGCCACGCCGCGCGATTCGCCGCCGGCTCGCCGGGGGTGCTCCAGGGGACGCGCACCTACATCCTCCAGGACGCCGACGGCAACATCGAGCCGACGCACTCGGTGTCGGCGGGGATGGACTACGCGGCCGTCGGCCCGGAGCATGCCTGGCTGCGCGAGTCGGGACGCACCGAGTACCGGCTGGCGAGCGACCAGGAGGCGCGTGCCGCGTTCGAGGAACTGGCCAGGCTCGAAGGGATCCTCCCGGCGCTCGAATCGGCGCACGCCGTGGCGGGCGCGCGGCGCGTCGCGCGCGAGGCCGGGCCCGGCGGCGTGGTGATCGTCAACCTGTCGGGGCGCGGGGACAAGGACATGGACACCATGGGGGAAGGACTCACCGATGCCGCGTCTTGAGGAGACGTTCGCGGCGCTGCGGGCGCAGGGCCGGGCCGGCCTGGTCACCTACGTGACGGCCGGCGACCCCGACCTCGATCGCTCCGCGCAGGTGATCCTCGCGCTCGACCGCGCCGGCGCCGACGTGCTGGAGGTCGGCGTGCCGTTCTCCGACCCGGTCGCCGACGGGCCGGTCATCGAGCGGGCGGCCGAACGGGCGCGGGCCGCCGGCGGCACGCTGGCGACGACGCTGGACCTGGTCGCGCGCGTGCGGCCCGCCGTGCGCGCGCCGATCGTGCTGTTCACCTACGTCAACCCGGTGCTCGCGATGGGGGAGGGCCGATTCGCGGCGCGGGCGCGCGCGGCGGGGGCGGACGCGGTGCTGGCGCTCGACCTGCCGCTCGAGGAGGCCGGCCTCTTTCGCCGGACGATGGCGTCGGCCGGCCTCGACCTGGTGTTCCTGCTGAGCCCGACCACGACCGACGAGCGGATCGCGCGGGCGGCCGACCTCGGATCGGGGTTCCTCTACGCGATCTCGCGCCTCGGCGTGACCGGCGCGCGCGACGCCGTGCCGCCGGCGGCGCGGGCCCTGGTCGAGCGGATCCGCCGCCGGACCTCGCTGCCCGTGGCGCTCGGATTCGGCCTGTCCCGCCCGGACCACGTGCGGCAGGTCGGCCGGTTCGCCGACGCGGCCGTCGTCGGCAGCGCGCTCGTGAGCGTGATCGCCGAGGCGGCGGCGTCGCCCGAGCTCATTCCGCGCGTCGAGCAGTTCGTGCGTCGGCTGCGCGAACCCGGGGACGGCCGGACGGAGGCGCCGTGAGGCTCGAGGCGATCAGGCGGCGCATCGACGAGATCGACGAGCAGCTGGTCGGGCTGTTCAACGCCCGCGCGCGCTGCGCGCTCGAGATTGGCGAGATCAAGAAGCGGCTCGGGCTGCCGGTCTATCAGCCGGAGCGCGAGGCCGAGGTGCTCCAGCGCGTCCGGCGCGCGTCGGCGGCGGGCGGGGGGCCGCTCGGGGCCGACGCGATCGCGCGGCTCTTCGAGCGCATCATCGACGAGGCGCGGGGGCTGGAATTGAAGACGGTCAAGCAGGCGCCGGCGGCCGACGGGGGCCGCCAGGCGCCGGGGGAGCAGACGTGGTAGTCGTGATGTCGGAACAGGCGACGGGGGACCAGGTCGAGGCCGTCGTGGCGCAGCTGGTCGGGATGGGGTTCGACGTCCATCGGTCCACCGGCGCCGAGCGCGTGGTGCTCGGCGTGGTCGGCGCCACCGAGAAGGTCGAGCCGGCCGCGCTCGAGGTGCTCGACGGGGTCCGCGAGGTCGTGCGGATCACCGAGCCGTTCAAGCTCGCCAGCCGCAGCTTCAGGCCCGGGGGGACGGTGGTCGCCGTCGGGGACGTGCGCGTCGGCGGCGACGAGGTCATCGTGATGGCCGGCCCGTGCTCGGTCGAGTCGGAGGCGCAGGTGCGGGCCGCGGCGGCGGCCGTCAAGCGCGGCGGCGCGAAGGTGCTCCGGGGCGGCGCCTTCAAGCCGCGCAGCTCGCCGTACAGCTTCCAGGGCCTCGGCGAGGAAGGGCTCCGGCTGCTGCGCTGGGCCGCGGACGAGCAGGGGCTGAAGGTCGTCTCCGAGGTGATGGACGTCTCGCAGGTGGAGCTGCTCGCCCGCTACGCCGACATCCTGCAGGTCGGCGCGCGCAACATGCAGAACTTCACGCTGCTGCGCGAGCTGGGGCACCTGCGGAAGCCGGTGCTGCTCAAGCGCGGCATCGCGGCGACGATCGAGGAGTGGCTGCTGTCGGCCGAGTACGTGCTCGCCGGCGGGAACGTCGACGTGATCCTCTGCGAGCGCGGCATCCGGACGTTCGAGAACTACACGCGGAACACGCTCGACATCTCGGCGATCCCGGTCGTGAAGAAGCTGAGCCACCTGCCGATCATCGCGGACCCGAGCCACGGGACGGGGCGCCGTGACAAGGTCGCGCCGATGGCGCGCGCCGCGGTCGCGGCCGGCGCCGACGGGCTCATCATCGAGGTGCACGCCGACCCCGACCACGCGCGGAGCGACGGCGCGCAGTCGCTGTTCCCGGCGCAGTTCGACCGCCTGATGGCCGAGCTGCGGATCATCGGCCCGGCCATCGGCCGCAGCATCTGCGTCGAGCCGGTGGCGCGCCGGGGCTGGGCGAGGTAGGGGAGTCCTCATGCCGCAGACGCCACGCGAGCTGCCCGTCATCCAGCCGGCGGCCCCGGCCGCGCCCGCCCCCTCGGCGGCGCCGGCGCCGTTCGAGCGGATCGCGATCGTCGGCCTCGGCCTCATCGGCGGTTCGGTCGCGCTCGCCGCGCGCGCCGCCTGGCCGCGGGCGCTCGTGATCGGCATGGACCGCAACGACGTGCTCGAGCGCGCGATGGTCCGGCACGCGATCGACGTCGCCTCCGACGACCTCATGATCGTCTCGGAGGCGGACCTGGTGCTGCTGGCCACGCCGGTCGGCGAGATCGTGCGCCTGCTGCCCGCGCTGGCCCGCCACGTCGCCGGCGGCGCCGTCGTGACCGACGCGGGCAGCACCAAGCGCGCGGTCATGGAGGCGGCCCGCGGGCTGCCGGCGCGGCTGCCGTTCGTCGGCGGGCACCCGCTCGCGGGCG
>JAJXZZ010000242.1 GCA_021779795.1 Acidobacteriota bacterium
AAGATCCACTGCTCGGTGCTCGCCGAGGACGCGATTCGCGCCGCGATTGCCGACTACAAGCGCAAGCAGGGGAACGGCGGGGACGGGGAGTAGTGGTTGGTGGTTAGTGGCTGGTGGCTAGTGGCTAGTGGCTGGTGGCTAGTGGTTAGTGGCTGGTGGCTAGTGGCTAGTGGCTAGTGGTTAGTGGCTGGTGGCTAGTGGTTAGTGGCTGGTGGCTAGTGGCTAGTGGCTAGTCTGTCACGCGTGACACGGCCGTCGGCCGTTAGATCGCAAGATCGCAAGATCGCACGATTCATCGATTCAGGATTCGGTCCCATGTCGATTCAAGTCACCGAGACGGCCGCGAAGCGGATTCGGATGTTGATGGACAAGCAGGGCCTGAGCGAGGGCGGGCTCCGGGTGGGCGTCAAGGGCGGAGGCTGCTCCGGCCTGAGCTACACGTTCGCGTGGGAGACCGCGCCGCGCCTGGGCGACGAGGTCATCGAGGGCCCCGAGCAGACGCGGCTGTTCGTGGACAAGAAGAGCCTGATCTACCTGAACAACACCGTGCTCGACTACGACACGAGCCTGCTCAGCAAGGGGTTCGTCTTCCAGAACCCGAACGCGAAGGGCACGTGCGGCTGCGGTTCGTCGTTCACGGTGTAGCGGAGGGAACGTGTCCACCGAAGCCCGCACCCTCGCGCTGCAGTCGTGCCGCCACTGCGGGGCCGGCGCGCCGGTCGACGTGCATTTCTGCCCGCAGTGCGAGCGGATCCTGACGCTCGCCCGCCACGGCGACTACTTCATCTTCTTCGGCCTCCCGCGCAAGCTGACGATCGACCTCGAGGATCTCGAGCGCCGCTTCCGGAGCCTCAGCCGGCAGTTCCACCCCGACTATTTCTACACGGCGTCGGCCGCGGAGCGGATCGCCAGCCTCGAGCGGGCCTCGTACCTGAACGACGCCTACCGCGTCCTGAAGCAGCCGCTCGACCGGGCGGAGTACCTGCTCAAGGTCGAGGGGCTGCCCGGCGTGGGGCGCCACCAGGATGCGTCGGAGCTGCCGGCCGGCGTCCTCGAGGAGGTGTTCGCCCTCAACGAGGAGCTCGACGAGGTCCGCGCCGCCCGCGAGGCCGGCGTCCCGGCCGAGCAGGTGCAGGCGCGCCTCGAGGCGGCGCGGCGCCCGGTCGAGGAGCGGGCCGCGCGGCAGGAGGCGCAGCTCGAGGCGCTGTTCCAGCGCTGGGACAAGCAGGTGGACGAGGAGGCGCCGCCCGACGTGCGCCGGGCCACGCTCGAGTCGCTCCGGGGCCTGCTGCAGGAGCGCAGCTACATCGCGAACCTGATCGCCGCCACCGACCGGGAGCGCGGCGAAGCGTAGGCGTCCATGTCCAAAGTCGTCGGCATCGATCTCGGCACCACCAACAGCCTGGTCGCGTTCGTCGGGCGCGAGGGCCCGTTCGTCATCCGCGACGGCTCGGGCGACGCGCTGCTCCCCTCGGTCGTCTCGGTTGACGCCGGCGACGTCGTCTACGTCGGGCGCGAGGCGCAGCGGCGGCTGCTGACCGACCCGAACCGCTCGGTGTACTCGGTCAAGCGCTTCATGGGGCGCGGCGCCGGCGACGTGGCGGCCGAGGCCGGGCACTTCCCGTTCGCCCTCGGCGGCTCGGGCTCCGGCGTCGTCCGCATCGGCCTCGGCGGGCGCGAGTTCACGCCGCCGGAGATCTCGGCGTTCATCCTGCGGGAGCTGAAGCGGCGGGCCGAGGCGTACTTCGCCGGGCAGGGGGAGTTCGATCCCGAGGTGGACCGGGCCGTCATCACCGTGCCGGCCTACTTCAACGACGCCCAGCGGACCGCCACGCGCGACGCCGGCCGGATCGCCGGCCTCGAGGTGCTGCGGATCATCAACGAGCCGACCGCGGCGTCGCTGGCCTACGGCCTCGACCGGCGCAGGACCGGCGTCATCGCCGTGTACGACTTCGGCGGCGGCACGTTCGACATCTCGATCCTGCGGGTCGAGGACGGCGTGTTCCAGGTACTCTCGACCAACGGCGACACCCACCTCGGCGGCGACGACATCGACCGGCTGCTCGTCGGCATGGTCGTGTCCGAGGCGGGGCTGGGCGAGGCGGCCGACGCGGCCAGGCTGCAGGCGATCCGCCAGGCCGTGATCCAGGCGAAGTGGGACCTGTCCGAGCGGGACGAGACCGAGATCGTCGTGGCCGATCCCGGGCCGGCCGCGCCGGGCGGCTGGCTGTTCCGCCGCCGCCTCGGGCGCGATGAGTTCGAGCGCCTGGTCCGCCCCGTCGTCGATCGCACGCTCGGGCCGTGCCGCCTCGCGCTGGCCGACGCGGGCCTCGAGGCGTCGGCGATCGACGAGGTGGTGCTGGTCGGCGGATCGACCCGGATCCCGCTCGTGCGCCGGCTGGTCCAGGAGATGTTCGGCCGGCCGCCGCACGACGACCTCAACCCGGACGAGGTGGTGGCGCTCGGCGCCGCCATCCAGGCGCACATCATGGTCAGCGGCAGCCGCGACATGCTGCTGCTCGACGTCACGCCCCTCTCGCTCGGCATCGAGACGATGGGCGGGGCGATGTCGAAGATCATCCTGCGCAACTCGACGATCCCGGCCAGCGGGACCGAGATGTTCACGACGTTCGTGGACAACCAGACGGCCGTGGACATCCACGTCCTCCAGGGCGAGCGCGAGCTGGTCGCCGACAACCGGTCGCTCGCGCGGTTCAAGCTGCGCGGCATCCCCCCGATGCCGGCCGGCCTGCCGCGCATCCAGGTGCGCTTCCAGATCGACGCCAACGGCATCCTGAGCGTGAGCGCCCGGGAACTCCGGACCTCGGTGGAGCAGACGATCGAGGTGAAGCCCTCCTACGGCCTGACCGACGAGGAGGTCGAGCGGATGCTGCTCGAGTCGTTCGAGCACGCCGAGACCGACGTCGAGGCGCGGTTCCTCATCGAGGCGAGGAACGAGGCCGAGACGGTGCTGCGCGCGACCGAGAAGTCGCTGCGCAACCCCGACCTCGAGGCGGCCAAGGCCGACCTGGCGCCGGGCGAACTGGCCGCCATCGAGTCGGCGCTCGCCGACCTGCGGTCCTCCATGGGGTCGCCGGACCGCGCCGTGATCGAGGCGAAGACGAAGGCGCTCAACGACGTGACGCTGCACCTGGCCGAGGTGATGATGAACCGGGGCGTGCGCGCGGCGCTCACGGGGAGAAGCGTGGACGGAGTGTAGCGACAGTGCAGTGGTCAGTGTAGTGGTCAGTGGCCAGTAATCAGTGTGTCACGCGTGATCCACTAGCCACTAGCTACTAGCCACTAGCCACTGATCCCTACGCACTGCAGGCTCCTGAATGGCTCGAGTAGTCTTTGTGCTGAACGGCGAACATCGCGAGTTCGACGTCGATCTGGCCGCCATGCCGTACCAGCACCACGGCCGGCCGGGCTCGCTGCTCGACGTGGCGCTCAACGTCGGCGTGCCGCTCGAGCACGTCTGCGGGGGCAACTGCGCCTGCACGACCTGCCATGTCGTCGTCCGATCGGGCGCCCAGCACCTGAGCGAGATGGAAGACGACGAGGCCGACCGCCTCGACACCGCCTGGGACGTCACGCCGCAGTCGCGCCTGGCGTGCCGGGCCGTCGTGCGGGGTGACGTCGAATGCGAGATTCCGGTTTACACTCGTAATTACGTGGAAGAGGGTGGAGGCCTGCGCCTCGGTCGGCGCGGGTGACCGGAGGGTCCGGCCTTCCGGATGGGAGCATCGGATGAGGTGGACAGACGCGGAGGACATCGGGCTGTCGCTCGCCGACGCCCACCCGGGAGTCGATCCCCTCACGGTGCGCTTCACGCAACTGCGGGAATGGGTCTTGCAGTTGCCCGTGTTTGCCGACGATCCGGCGTCCTCGACCGAGGCCAGGCTGGAGGCGATCCAGATGGCGTGGTACGAGGAGTGGAAGGACCAGCAGGCGGAGAGTCAGCCATGACGAATGCGCATCGGGTGATGATCGTTCTGGCGATGGTTCTGTCGGCAGCCCCGCTGGCGAGCGCTCAGACACCGGCGCAGTCGGTGGCCTGGCCGCCGGAGAAGCCCCCGGAGGGGGTGAACCAGCAGGCGCCTCCGCCGTCCGCCGAGGCGCTGGGCGTGTCGCTCCGGGCGATCCGGCAGGAGTACAAGCAGGCGCCGCTCGTGCCGATGGCCAAGGGCGCCGAGCTCCGGTACGACTTCTACGTGGACGTGGTCGGCAAGCGGCCGCCCATCGAGTTCTTCAAGGACTTCGACCTGTCCACCTACAGCGCCGTCAAGTGGGGCGGCGTCACGCACCTCGAGATTCTCAACGCCGTCACGCCGTTCCCGTTCCGGCACTACGGCGCCGGCGTCGACCTGCTGTCGCTGCTTCGCAAGAAGTAGGGCGCGGGTCCCGGGTCAGCGGCCCGGGGCGGGGTGGATGACGGCGGCGATGGCCTCGGCCGCGTCCGCCAGCCTCGGCCCGGGCACGACGAATTCATCGCCCACCAGGATGGCCACGCGGCCGTTCCGCACGGCCGGGACGGCCGGCAGCGACGCCCATGCCGCGCGTTCGCTGGCCAGCTCTGCGGGGGACGCCGCGCGCCCGTAGAGCAGGTCGATGATGACCTCTGGCGCCGCGGCCAGGATCGACTCGGTGCTCACCCGCAGCGACTCGCGCTTCTCCGACGCGAACACGTTGTCCCCGCCAGCCAGCTCGACGATGTCGCTCAGGAACCCGGTGCCGCCGCTGGCGTCGATCGACCGCAGCGTGCCCGGCTCGTGGCCGAAGACGAGCAGCGTTCGGGGGCGCGGGAGTCCGGCGACGCGCTCGCGGATGGCGTCGAACCGGGCCTGCAGCCGACCCGCCTCCCGGTCCGCCTCCTTCGCGCGCCCGACCACCGGGCCCAGCCGCCGGATGGCGGCCGTCAGGTTGTCGAGGCCGCCCATCGTGTAGGGGAACGTGGCGATCCCGGCGCGGGCCAGCTGCGCCCGCAACTCGTCCTGCGTGCCGTAGACCGCCACCAGGTCGGGGCGCAGCGTGAGGATGCGCTCGACGTCGGGGTCGAGCAGGGCGCCCACGCGGGGGAGCGAGCGGACGGGGGGCGGCCAGTCGTCGAAGCTGCTGACGGCAATCACCTGCGGGCCGGCGCCGATCGCGAACAGCATCTCGGTCACCGCCGGCACGATCGACACGATGCGCCTCGCCGGTTCGCGGGCCGGACTTCGGCCTCGCTCAGGCCGGGGGCGGCCCGCGCTCCCGGTCGCCGCCGGCCCGCCGCACGCCGACGCGAGCAGGGCGACCGCGGCGAGCGCGGCGCAC
>JAJXZZ010000243.1 GCA_021779795.1 Acidobacteriota bacterium
GGCGGCAACTGCCTGGGGATTCGGTCGATGCCCGGCCGCTACGACACGATGTTCATCCCCGAGTACAAGCTGCCGGTGCCCTCCGGCGAGGTGTCGCCGGTGGCCTTCGTGTCGCAGAGCGGGGCGTTCGCCGTCTCGCGGATGAGCAAGCTCGGGCGCCTGAACCCGAAGTACGCGATCACGCTCGGCAACCAGATGGACCTGACCGTCGGCGACTACCTCACGTACCTGAAGGACGACCCGGCCATCGAGGTGTTCGCCGTGTACGTCGAGGGGTTCACGCGGCTCGACGGGCTGTCGTTCCTGAAGGCGGCCCGCGAGATCGTCGCGAGCGGCCGCGCCGTCATCCTCTACCGGGCCGGACGGACGGCGGCGGGCGCGAAGGCGTCGGCCAGCCACACGGCGTCGATCGCCGGCGACTACACCGTGACGCGCGAGCTGGCGCAGCAGGCCGGCGTCGTCGTCGCCGAGTCGCTCTCCGACTTCGACGACCTGGTCGGCCTGTTCACGCGCCTCCGGCACAAGCGGGCCGAGGGCACGAGGCTCGGCGCCGTCTCGAACGCCGGGTTCGAGTGCGTGGCCATGGCCGACTCGCTCGGCCGGCTCGAGCTGCCGGCGTTCGACGAGGCCACGACCGCGCGCCTGCAGGACGTCCTGCGCGCGGCGCGCATCGACGCGGTGGTGGACGTCCACAACCCGCTCGACCTGACGCCGATGGCGGGCGACGCCGCCTACGAGGACTCGGTCCGCGCGGTGATCGACTCGGACGGCATCGACATCGGCATCGTCGGGTGCGTGCCGCTGACCGTCGCGCTCAACACGCTGGCCGCGGGGCCCGGCCACGACAACGATCTGTCGAGGCCCGACGGCATCGGCCTGCGCCTGGCGAGGCTGCAGGCCGGGACGGACAAGGCGCTGGTGGCCGTCGTGGACGCGGGCGCCACGTACGACCCGTTCGTGTCGCTGCTCGAGCGCCACGCCATCCCGACCTTCAGGACGGCCGACACGGCGCTGCGGCTGCTGAACGTGCTCGTCGCGTCGCGGCAGCGCGCGCGGGCGGCCGGCCGATGACCGTCCCGTTCACCGCCGCCGAGCGGCGGCTCGTCAGGCGGCTCTCCACGCCCGCGCTCGTGCAGCGCTGGCTCAACTCGCTGCCGTACAACACCGAGCCGCCTCCCGGCGGCCCGACGCTGAGGAGCCTGCGCGGCGTCGTCCGCGCGGGCACGGCCCACTGCCTGGAATCGGCCGTCGCCGCCGCCGCGATCCTGGAACAGCACGGCTATCCCCCGCTCCTGCTCTCGTTCGAGTCGATCGACGAACTGGACCACGTGCTGTTCGTCTACCGGGAGCGCGGGCGCTGGGGATCGGTGGCGCGGTCGCGCGACCCGGGGCTGCACGGCCGCAAGCCCGTCTTCGCGACGCCCCGCGCGCTCGCCCTGAGCTACGTCGATCCCTACGTGGACTTCACGGGCCGGATCACCGGCTACGCGGTCGTGGACCTGCGGCTGCTGGACGGCTACGACTGGCGGCTGTCGGAACGGAACATCTGGAAGGTCGAGCGCCTGCTGCTCGCCTACCCCCACCGGCGGATCGCGGCGTCGGACGCGCGGATCGACCGGCTGCGCGCCCGGTACTACGCGTTCAAGCGGGCGCACCCGGACGCCAAGCCGATGGACTACCGGGGACGCGAGCACTGGAGCGAGCTGCCGACGGTCGGCGGTCGATGGTCGGCGGTAGGCGGTCGGCGGTAGGCTGTAGGCGGTAGGCGGTAGGCGGTAGGCAGCGGATCACACGTGGCACGCTGCCGACCGCCGTCAGTCGAGATCGAACTCGCGCTTGGGCGGCGGGCCGGCCGGCTCGTCCTTGGCCTGGCGCAGCGCCTCTTCGAACCGCTTCGACAGCGCGTCGCCCCGCGTCTTCTCGGCCTCGACCGACTGCTGGAACACCGCCTCGCGCCTGGCCTTGGCCTCGGCCAGGATCTTCTGCGCCGCGTCGAGATCCGGCTTGTCCTCGCGCTCGGGATCCTTGTGCGAGACGACGCGCCCGAGGTTCGTATCGACGACGAGCGTGGCCCCGCAGCTGGGGCATGCCACCTCGATCTCCGACTTCAGCCTGGCCATGACGCCTACCTCCGCCGCTCCCTGCCCCAGGTCAGCCGGACCGCCTTCCCGTCCGCGCTCCTGGCGGTGACCTCGACGCTGTACGGAGCCTGCTTCTTCGGGTCGAATCGCTGCCCCCATCCCGCGGTGAACACGCTCGTCGGCACGTCGAGCCGCTGGCCCGGCAGCAGCTCGCTCGCCTGCGCCCGGTAGAAGTCGTTCAGCCACACGCTCACGTCGCTCCAGGCGGAGCCGGTCATGTTGACCACGCTGATGGTCCCGCCCGTGACGATGATGGGGCGCGGCTCCTCCTTCTTCGAGCAGGCGGCAGCCCCGACGAGCACCAGTGCGACGGCCAGGGCGGCAGCGGTTCGCCTCATGAGGCGACACTATCACATTCGGCGGTCGGCGGTCGGCTGTCGGCGGTCGGCGGTCGGCGGTGGGCGGTCGGCGGTCGGCAGTCGGCGGTCGGCGGTCGGCGGTCGGCGGCATTCGGCGGTCGGCTGTCGGCGGCATTCGACGACCGACGGCTGGTCGCGGCGTCGCCGCAAGACGCCAGGCGCGCGCCGCGAGCCGGTCCCTTGATCGGCGAGATATTATTGTGATATCCTATTGATAGCACCGCTGAGGAGGGTGCCCCGATGAACCGCGAGAAACAGCTGTCGGCGGCGTCCGGTTGGGTGGCCGTCGCGATTCTCCTGCCCCTGCTGCTCCTGGTTGTCGCGCTGATCGTCGCCGAGGCGCGGAGCGGCGACGTGGTGGCGTGGCACATCATCGCCCTGGCGCTGCTCGCCGCGGCCGACGGCGTCTGCCTGGGCGGCCTGTTCGTCGTGAACCCGAACGAGGGGCAGGTGCTCCAGCTGTTCGGGGCCTACGTCGGCACGGCGAAGGATCCCGGCCTGCGGTGGGCGAACCCGTTCTACACCAAGAAGCGGATCTCGCTCCGGGTGCGGAACTTCGAGAGCCAGCACCTCAAGGTCAACGACATCGAGGGCAACCCGATCGAGATCGCGGCGGTGGTGGTGTGGAAGGTGGTCGAGACGGCCGAGGCCTGCTTCGAGGTGGACAACTACGAGAACTTCGTCCACGTCCAGAGCGAGGCCGCCGTCCGCAACCTGGCCACGAGCTACCCGTACGACGCCCACGACGACAAGGTCACCTCGCTGAGGGGCCAGACGGCGGCGGTGGCCGAGCATCTCAAGTCCGAGATCCAGGAGCGGCTGCAGAAGGCGGGCGTCCTGGCGATCGAGGCGCGCATCAGCCACCTGGCCTACGCGCCCGAGATCGCGGCGGCGATGCTGCAGCGCCAGCAGGCCGGGGCGATCATCGCCGCCCGCCAGCGGATCGTCGAGGGGGCGGTGGGCATGGTCGAGATGGCGCTCGAGCGGCTGTCCGAGAAGGCGATCCTGCGCCTGGACGAGGAGCGCCGGGCGACGATGGTCAGCAACCTGCTGATCGTGCTGTGCAGCGAGCGCGCCGCGCAGCCGGTGATCAACACGGGGTCGCTGTATCAGTAACGGAGTACTGCGTAGTGGCTGGTGGCCGGTGGCGTAGTGGCTAGTGGCTGGTGGCCGGTGGCGTAGTGGCTGGTGGCCGGTGGCGTAGTGGCTAGTGGCTGGTGGCCGGTGGCGTAGTGGCTAGTGGCTAGTGGCCGGTGGCGTAGTGGCTAGTGGCTGGTGGCCGGTGGCGTAGTGGCTAGTGGCTGGTGGCGTAGTGGCTAGTGGCTGGTGGCCGGTGGCGTAGTGGCTAGTGGCTAGTGGCGTAGTGGCTGGTGGCTGGGTAGTGTCTCGATAGTGGTGGAAAAGTAGAAAACGCGTCATCATCCGGCGCTGTAACCAAAACAGTGCGCCCGCTTGGCGGCGGGTGCCGGAGGATGACGCGATGGCTGACGATACCAAGAAGCCGGTCGGGACGGAAGCGAAAGTGGTGTGGAGTCCGGAGGTGCTCGAGGCCGCGATTCGGCGGCGCATCCGGGAGACGATCGAGACGGTGCTCGAGGCGGAGCTGGACGCGGCCCTGGGCGCCGGCCTGTCCGCCCGGGTGGGCGATCAGCGACGGGGCTATCGGCACGGGATCAGGACGCGGACGCTGACGACGAGCGGCGGGCCCACGGTGGTGGAGGTGCCGCGTGCGCGCCTGCGTGAGGGCTCGCGGACGGTCGAGTGGCACAGCGAGACGCTGCCGCGGTATCAGCGGCGGACGGCCCGCGTCGATGAGGCGATCCTCGGCGTCTACCTCGCTGGCGGCAATAGCCGACGCATCCGTGGGGCGCTGGCGCCGCTGTTGCGTGGCGGGCCGTTGTCGAAGGATGCGGTTTCGCGCCTGGTTGGGCGGCTGGCGGCCGATTTCGAGACGTGGCAGCAGCGCGACCTGGCCAACGACGCGATCCGCTATCTGCTGCTGGATGGCTGGTATCCCAAGGTGCGACTGGGCCAGCGCCGCGTGCGCGTGCCGGTGCTGGTGACGATGGGCGTGCGCGCCGACGGCCAGCGGGTGCTGCTCGACATGCGGCTGGTGGGCGACGAAAGCACCGCGGCGTGGCGTGACGTGATCCAGCAGCTCCAGGCCCGCCACCTCGGGACGCCGGTGCTGGCGGTGATCGACGGGAATCCCGGCTTGGCCACGGCGCTCCGCGAGGCGTGGCCCGCGATCGGGATCCAGCGGTGCACGGCCCACAAGCTGCGGAATCTGACGGCCAAGGCGCCGGCCCGCGTGCGCGAGGAGGTCGCGGAAGACTTCCGCCGCGTCATCTATGCGGAGACCGCGGCCCTGGTGCAGCAGCGGCGGGCGAGCTTCGTGCGGAAGTGGCGGCTGCAGTGTCCGGCGGTGGCGCAGAGCTTTGAGGAGGCGGGCGACGAGTTGTTCACCTTTCTCCGCTTTCCGGCGTCGCAGTGGAAGGCGCTGAGAACGACGAACGCCTTGGAGCGGATCAACGAAGAGTTCCGTCGTCGCACGAAGACGCAGGCCAGCTTGCCGAGCCAGGACGCCGTGTTGTTGCTGCTCTTCGGGCTGCTGCGCGCGGGTCACATCAGGGTCCGGAAGATCGACGGGTGGCAGGAGATGCCGCAGGTCACCGCCGCCGCCGTGGCGGCATAGACGGGAGAGGTCAAGCGCCGGATGTCGCATTCAGACTTTTCCACCACTTGACAGACACGACCGGTGGATCGACGGGGGGCGGGAGA
>JAJXZZ010000244.1 GCA_021779795.1 Acidobacteriota bacterium
GATCTCGACGCCGCCTTCCGGGCGGGGCTGAACAACACGACGACCGCGCGCGCCCTGCTCGTGCTGCTCGACGCGATCGCGACCGGCAAGGCCGTTTCGCCCGAGGCCAGCCGCCAGATGGTGGACCTGCTCGAGCGCCAGCACTTCAACGACGGGATCCCGGCCGGCCTGCCGCCCGGCACCGTCGTCGCGCACAAGACCGGCAGCATCACCCGCATCCAGCACGATGCCGCCATCGTCTACGCCCCGCGCCCCTACGTGCTCGTGGTGCTCGTGCGCGGCATCGACGACGAGAAGCGGGGCAACGCGCTCATCGCCGACATCGCCCGCGTCGTCAACGGCGCCGCCGAAGCGAAGTAAGCTGGGATCGAGGTGACCGATGGCCAAGCATCCTCCGCACGTCCTCGAACTCGCCAGGCGCGGCGCCGCGCTCAGGATCCAGGAGATCCTGAACGAGCTGGAACTGCTCGTGGACCTGTTCCCCGACCTCAAGGACACGTTCGATCCCGACGAACTGCCCGTGTCCTACATCATGAGGACCGACGCGCGCCGCGCGGCCGCCGGCCTGGTCGAAGGGCAGAAGCCCTTGTCGAAGGCGGGCGGCAAGGCCGTCCGGCACCAGAAGAAGCGGGGCCGGGCCGACCGCGGCGACGGCGAGAAGTCGTAGCTCCTCGCCTCGACCGCCGGGCGTAACCTCTGCCTGCCGCCGCTGTATATCGAGGTGGATGGCGCTTTTCATCCGGCGTCCCGTTCCTCTCGAGGCAGGTGAGGCATGACACGCGGCCGCGGCCCGAGGCTCTTCGTCCTGCCGGCGCTCGTGCTCGCGGGCGCCCTGGCGGCTTCCGCCTGCGTCATCGTGCCCCTCAGGGTGCCGACGCGCATCGAGGCGCCCGACGGCACCCGGCAGGCGCTCCCGGCCGCGCCCGTCGTGCCGGGCACGACGACCCGCCAGGAGGTGGAGGAGCGCTACAAGGCCTTCGCCGTGGCCCACGACGTTCCGAACCTTTTCTGGGGGCGATTTCTCAAGTCGAGTTGGGCCGTCTTCTGGGTCGTTGGATGGCTGGGCTATGGCGACGCCGGCGGCGGCCGCACGTGGGGCTCGTACAACGTGCTCGTCACGTTCGACGACCAGGGCTCGGTGAAGAGCTCGGAGGTGGTTCCCGACAGGCAGTACCAGGAGCAGATGGCCCGGGCCACGGCCGAGCTGCGAACACCCCCGGTCGACTTCACGCGCACGATCCTCATCGAGGGGCCGCCGTTCGACGAGGGCACGCGGGCGGGCGCGACCGACCTCGAGCTTCGGGCCGACGGCGTCGTCGTCACCAGGTACCCCGTCCAGCGATCGAAGAAGAAGGCGCCGCCTCCGCCGAGGGTCGCCGTCGTGCCGCTCGCGGGGATCGAACGCGTGGAAGTCGGCCGCAGCGGGACCGCGACGACGATGGACCTCGTGCTGCGCTTCACGGCCAAGACGGAGGTCGGCCGACGCGTCACCATCCCGCTCGACCTGTCCACGGCCACGCTCGTCGTGCGCTGGTGGCAGCAGGTCGGGAAGCGGTAGCGCGCCACGGCCGGGCTGAAGGCGATTGTAAGGAGAATGTAAGCGGAAACGGGCAGCGAACCGACTGCCGGGATACGTCTACTCGTGTGAAGGCGGATGACACGCGCCGAACCGGCGCCACCGCCATGGCAGCCAACCCATCGTTGGCACGACACGCGAGGTGACGTATGAGGAAAGTCGTAATGGCGTTCGCGCTCATCCTCGGGATCCTCCTGGTCCCGGGCATCCAGGCGGCCTCGGCCCAACCGGTGACCGTCGCCAAGGTGCCCTTCTCGTTCATCGCCCAGGGGAAGGTGCTGCCGGCGGGCGAGTACCTGATCTCCATGCGCCAGAACGACCCGACCACCATGCGGATCGTCAGCGCCGACGGGAAGGCCGGGACCTACCTGAGCGTGCTGGTGGTCAGCCACGAGAAGGCCTGCTGCGAGGCCACGCTGGTGTTCAAGCGGGTCGGCGCGGGCTACTTCCTGTCGGCCGTGAACATCCCCGGCCAGAGCGCGCGGGAACTGGTCGTGCCGCGCGGCGCCGCGGCGGCCGCCCTGGCGATGCTCGCGGCGGCCCAGCCGGCGAACCAGGGCTGACGGCCTCGCCTTTCGCAGGCGCGCCGGGGCAGGGCTTCGGCCCTGCCTCGGGCTGCTCCCCCCGCCCGCCGTTCCGGCCAGGCATTCATCCCTCAGACCGCCGGCGCCGGTCTCCGGCTATGATGTGGCCGTGCTTCAGCGCGCCTTCAACCGCGCCGCGCTTCTGCTCGGCGCCGCGCTCGTCGTGGCTTACGCCGCCGACGCCGCATGGGTTGCGGCGAGGACGCACGACAACCGCCCGCCGACGCGCACCGTGCAGGTCCACCTGCTGTTGAAGGTGCCGCAGAAGGGCAACCGCATCGAGTTCATCTCGGGCGGAACCCGGGCGGTGCCCTGCCTCGAATCGCTCTTTCCGCATTCCGGGCTCACGCCCTGCTGGTACGCCGAGCGGCACACCCGGCGCGAGATCGACTACTGACGTTCGACTGTCGGAGGGCTGCGGATCGGCTGGAGTGAGGCCCGTGACGAGACGGGGCGAACGCCGGCCGGCGCCGGCATTCGCCCCGGTTCCTGGCGCAAGGGCTACCGCGTCTCGATGCCCTTGGCGATGTCCACCTTCAGCTTCTGCGTCTGCTTCGTCTTGCCGTGCGTGAGCGTCAGCTCGTACTCGCCGGGGCGCATGAACTTGTCGCCCTCGCCGCCGTACGCGGTCAGGTACTGCTGCCCCATCCGCAGGTTCCACGTGACGCGGCCGAAGCCCGGCGTCCCCGGCGCCGTGAACGTGGCCACCGGTTCCTTGACGTCGTTGGTGATCGTGATCGTGACCGGGTCGCCCGTGTACGCCTTCACGTAGAAGTTGATGATCGCCCCCTCGGGCGGGTTCTCCCCGCGGTAGATGCCCGTCGTGCCTTCGTCCTCCACCCAGCCGGGCAGCAGGTTGGTGCCGAAGGCCGGGCGCGGCGCGAAGAGGTACGCATCCTGCCCCTCGATCTCGGACGTCAGGTGCTCCAGCGGCTGGATGTCGTCCACGACGTACAGGCTGCGGCCGTGCGTCGCGATGACCAGGTCGTGGTCGCGGGGCTGGATGACGAGATCGTCCACGGCGACGGTGGGCAGGCCGGGGTACTTCGCCCAGGTCGCGCCGCGATCGGCGCTGACGTAGAGGCCGAACTCCGTGCCGGCGAACAGGAGGTCCCTGTTGACCGGGTCCTCGCGCAGTACCTTCAGCGGCGTGTCGGCGGGGAACCCGGCGGCGAGGCTCTGCCAGGTCCGGCCGCCGTCGGCCGTCCGGTAGGCGAGCGGCGCGTAGTGGCCGGACCGGTGCGCGTCCACGACGAGGTAGGCCACCTGGGCGTCGAAGTGGCTGGCCTCGACGCGCGTCATCCACTGGCCCTTGGCCGCGGCCGGCAGGTTCGGCGTCAGGTCGGTCCACTTCCCGCCGTCGTCTTCGGTCACCCAGAGCTTCCCGTCGTCGGTGCCGGCCCAGATCATCCCGGCCTTGACCGGCGACTCGGCCAGCGTGTAGACGACGCCGTAGGTTTCGGCGCCGCTGCCGCTGGCGAGGATGCGCTGGACGTTCTGCGTGGTGAGGTCGGGGCTGATCGCGCGCCAGTGCTCACCGCGGTCGGTCAGCTCGAAGACCCGGTTTCCGCCCAGGTACATCGTCCCCTTGGCGTGCGCGCTCGGGATGAGCGGCGAGTTCCAGTTGAACCGGAACGCGGGCTGCCCCTCGGGCGGCTGGGGCTGGAGCGGCTTGTACTGGCCGTTGCGGATGTCGAACCGGTAGAAGTCGGCCGACTGCGACTCGGTGTAGATCACGTTCGGGTCGGTCGCGTCGAACACGCACGAGAAGCCGTCGCCGCCGCCGATCATGATCCAGTCGCTGTTCAGGATGCCGGCCTTGGAGTAGGTGCGGCTCGGCCCCACCCAGTTCGAGTTGTCCTGCAGGCCGCCGCAGATCCGGTACGGCGTGCTGTCGTCGGTCGAGATCCGGTAGTACTCGCCGGCGGCCATCCGGTTCAGCAGGTCCCAGTGCTTGCCGCTGTCGTAGGACTGGTACGGCCCGCCGTCGGTGCCGAGCAGCACGCGCTTCGGGTTGCGCGGGTCGATGGCCATCGCGTGGCAGTCGGGGTGGACGTTCTTGAAGTAGTCCTCGCGGAACGTCTTCCCGCCGTCGTCGGAGACGTGCAGCATGAAGCCGAGGACGTAGACGCGCGAGTCGTTCTGCGGGTCCACGCGGATCTGGCTGAAGTAGAACGGGCGCGGATCGAGCGGGCTCATCCGCGTCCACGACTCGCCGGCATCGTCGGAGCGGAAGACGCCGCCGGCCTTGCTCTGGTTGTCGTCGATGTTCGCCGTGCCGCCGACGTAGCTCTGCACGACCGCGTAGACCACCTTCGGGTTCTTCGCGTAGACGGCGAGGCCGATGCGGCCGGTCTCGGCCGGCAGCCCCTTCTCGAGCTTCTTCCAGGTGGCGCCGCCGTCGGTGGACTTGAAGATGCCGCCGAGGTCCTTGCCGTCGGTGACGTCCGGCCCCGAGGCGAACGACCAGGGGGTGCGCATCCGCGCGTAGAGCACCGCGTAGAGGACGCCCGGGTCGGACGGGTCGATGGCCACGTCGCCGCAGCCGACCTTGTCGCGGTAAGCGGGAGGCGCCTGCAGCACGGCCTTCCAGGAGGCGCCGCCGTCGGTCGTCTTGTAGAGGCCGCGGTCGGGGCTGGGCGTCCAGAGGTCGCCCATCACCGCCACCCACGCCGTCTTCGGGTCCTTCGGATCGACGACGATGCGCGCGATCGTCTTGCTGAACGCGAGGCCGACGTTCTTCCACGTCGCCCCGCCGTCGGTGGAGAGGTAGACGCCGTCGCCCCACTGCGAGCTGTTGCGGTCGTTGGCCTCGCCGGTGCCGACCCAGACGGTCTTCGGGTCGGACGGGGCCACGGCCACGGCGCCCACCGCGGCGACGCGCTCCTTCTCGAAGACGGCGTCGAAGCTGGCGCCGTTGTCGCTGGTCTTCATCACGCCGCCGGTGCCGAGCCCGACGTAGAACGTGGAGCCCTCCTGCGGGTCGAAGGCGATGTCCGACACGCGGGCGCTCAGTCCGCCATAGACCGAAAATTCGTAGGCGCTGATCTTGACGATGGCGCGCTGGCCAAGCCAGACGTCGGCGCGATCCGAGGGCGACAGTCGCATCTCGATGCC
>JAJXZZ010000245.1 GCA_021779795.1 Acidobacteriota bacterium
GAAGGCCCGGGCCAGCGAGCCGCTATCGGGCGGGCACCGCGTCTTCGACGTGGCTCTCCACGAAGCGCTCGGCGTCGAGCGCGGCCATGCAGCCGGATCCCGCCGCCGTGATCGCCTGGCGGTAGACGTGATCCTGCACGTCGCCGCAGGCGAACACGCCCGGCACGTTCGTGCGCGTGCCGTCGCGCGTCACCAGGTAGCCGTTCTCGTCCATCTCGAGCTGGCCGGCGAAGAGCGACGTGTTGGGGGTGTGGCCGATGGCCACGAACACGCCGTCCACCGCGAGATCACTCCGCTCCCCGGTCACCGTGTCGCGCAGCGCGAGGCTCGAGACCACCCCGCCGGAGTCGCGGATGTCCTCGACGACGGTGTTCCACCGGAATTCGATCTTCGGGTTGGCCACCGCCTTGTCGCGCATGATCTTCGACGCGCGCAGCTCGTGCCGCCGGTGGATGAGCGTCACCTTCGAGGCGAACTTCGTCAGGAAGATGGCCTCTTCGACCGCCGAGTCGCCGCCGCCGACGACGGCGATCGGCTTCTGGCGATAGAAGAACCCGTCGCACGTGGCGCAGGTCGAGACGCCGCGGCCCATCAGCCGCCGCTCGGCCGGCAGCCCGAGCAGCCGCGCCGACGCCCCGGTGGCGACGACGACGGCGCGGGCGTGGTATTCCCCCGCGTCGGTCGTCACCGTGAACGGCCGCTTCGAGAAGTCGACCGAGGTCACGATGGCCTGGACGAACTCGGTGCCGAACCGCTCGGCCTGCGACCGTATCGAGCCCATCAGCTCGGGCCCCATGACGCCGTCGCTGAAGCCCGGGAAGTTCTCGACCGTCGTCGTGGTCATCAACTGCCCGCCCGAGTCCATTCCCTCGATCAGGAGCGGGACCAGGTCCGCCCGCGCGGCGTAGATCGCGGCCGTGAGCCCCGCAGGCCCCGACCCGATGATGATGACGTTGCGCACTTCGCCCATGGTTGACCCGGTTAGACGTGGTTGTCGATCATCCGCTTGAGCGCGCCCTTGTCGGCCGCGCCCACCTTGGTGTCCACCAGCGCGCCGTTCTTGAAGATCATCAGCGTCGGGATCCCGCGGATGCCGAGCTGCGAGGGCACGGCCGGGTTCTCGTCCACGTTCATCTTGGCGACGATCAGCTTGCCCGCATACTCGGCCGCGAGCTGGTCCACGGCCGGGGCGATCATCCGGCAGGGCATGCACCAGTCGGCCCAGAAATCGATCAGCACGGGAATCGGCGACTTGACCAACTGCTCGAACGACGCGTCGGTCACGGTCTGAATCAGCTCGGATGCCATCGTTGCTCCTTCGGGGGTCTCACGGAACGGGCCGCGAACGCGGCCCGCATGCCCATCATCTCAAAGATTCACGCCGGGCGCACGGCGTTACTTGCCGCGCGCCCGCTTCCGGGCCCTGATCGCCGCCTCGTAGACTTCGGCGTAGGCGGCCGCCGACGCGCTCCAGGAGAAATCCCGGCTCATGCCGGCCCGCTGCATGGCCCGCCACGCGGCGCGGTCCTCGAACGCCGCCAGGGCCTTGACGAGCGCGCCCCGGAGCGCCTCCGGCGTGTAGGCCCTGAACTTGAAGCCGGTGCCGGCGCCCGTCCGGCCGTTCCAATTTTCGATCGTATCATCGAGGCCTCCGACCGCGTGCACGACGGGAACGGTGCCGTACCTCAAGCTGTACATCTGGTTCAGGCCGCACGGCTCGAACTTCGACGGCATCAGGAAGATGTCGGCGCCGGCTTCGATCAGGTGCGCCAGCGGCTCGTCGAAGCCGGCTCTGAACGCCACGCGGTCCGGCGCCTGGTCGGCGAGCGCCTGCCACATCTCCTGGTAGCGCGGCTCGCCGCTGCCCAGCACGACGAACGCCGCGCCGAGCGAGAGAAGGCTGTCGCCGAGCGCGGCCAACAGGTCGAACCCTTTCTGGTCCACGAGCCGCGACACCATCCCGACGAGCGGCCGCGCGAGCGCCTCGTCGCCGGCGGACAGGCCGAGGCGCTCGAGCAGCGCCCGCTTGGACAGCCGTTTGTCGTCGAGCGTGTCCGGCCCGTAGGGCGCCGGGAGGTGCGGGTCGGCGGCGGGGTCCCACGCGGCGTCGTCGATGCCGTTGAGGATGCCCCGCACGCGTCGGCCCCGTCGGCGCAGGATGCCGTCGAAGCCGAACCCGAGTTCGGGCGTCTGGATCTCGCGGGCGTAGCGGGGGCTGACCGTGGTCACCATCTCGCTGAAGTTGACGCCCCCCTTGAGGAAGCTCAGCTTGCCCCAGTACTCGATCCCCTCGATGCCGAAGAGCTCCCAGCCGAGGTCGAGCGCCGGCATCCAGACCGGCGGAAACAGCCCCTGGTAGGCGAGGTTGTGGACCGTGAACACCGCGGCCGCCTCGGCAATCCCGGCGCGGCCCGCGAACAGCGTGCGGAGGTAGACCGGCGCCAGGCCGGCCTGCCAGTCGTGGGCGTGGACGATGTCGGGAGCCGGGTGCTGGCCGGCTCCGTACTCCAGCGCCGCGCGGGCGAGCACCGCGAACCGGGCGGCGTTGTCCGGGTAGTCGTGGGCGCCAACGCCGTACAGCTCGGCCCTGTCGAACAGGTCCGGGCACTCCACGAGGACGGCGCGGGCACGGTCGGCAAGCGCGTGCTCGGCGTAGGCGACGTCGAACACCCGCCCGCCGAGGCTCACCTGCGTGCTCCCCGCCGGCGTCCCGCCCGTGGCGCCCCGGTAGCGCGGCAGCACGAGCGTGACGTCGTGGCCCAGGCTCGCGAGGGCCAGCGGCAGCGCTCCCGCGACATCGCCGAGCCCCCCGGTCTTGGCGAAGGGCACCGCCTCGGACGCCACCATCAGGACTCGCCGCTCGCGCATGGTCACCTCGCTCCCCTGCCAACCAGTCTATACGCGGCCCCGGCCGCCTCCGGGCCGTGCCCCTGGACGGCTGCCTCCCGCCCGCAGCGTCGCGACGAGCGCCTCCATGTCGTCGGGCATGGGCGACGTGAACTCGACCCGGCGGCGCGTGCGGGGGTGCGTGAAGCCGAGGCGCCACGCGTGCAGCGCCTGGCGCTCGAACGCGGGCTCATGCGCGTCGTCGCGCGGCTTGCCGAAACGGTATTGCCGCTCGCCCACGAGCGGGTGGCCGCGCGTTCCGGCCTGCACGCGAATCTGGTTTCGCTTGCCGGTGACGAGCGAGATCTCGACCAGCGCCTGCCAGGCGAATGGCTCGACCACCCGGTAGCGGGCCACGGCGTCCCTGGCGCGCTCCTCCTCGGCGTGGGCCCGCTTCTGCACGAGGCGTTCCTTGTCCCACACCAGCCGGTCGCGCCACGTGCCCGCGGGAGGCTCGGGGACGCCGTTGACGACCGCCAGGTAGACGCGAGCAGGCGCGCGCCGCTCGAACTGCGCCTTGAGCGCGTCGCGCGCCGCCGCGGTCAGGGCGAACACGACCAGCCCGCTCGTGTCTCGGTCGATCCGGTGGACGACGTGCGGACGCGCACGGCTCCCCGCCCGAAGATGGTCCACGACGAGGTCGAGGAGCGTCACCTCCTCGCCCTCCTGTCCCGGCAGCGGCTCCACGATCCAGCCCGGCGGCTTGTCGGCCACCAGCACGTCGGCGTCCTCGTGCACGACCCGGAGCGCCGCCCGCGCCGACACGACCTCCCGCTGCCGCCGCCGCGCGCTCCCGGGCCGGTCCTGCCAGAAGCCCACTTCGTCGCCGGCCCCGAGCCGGCGCCCGGCGTCGGCGTAGGTCAGTTCCTTTCCGTTGAGGAACACCTTGCCGCGCTCGATCGCCTCGCGCGCGCGGCCCCGCGAGCCGATTTCGGGCCGCGAGGCGAGCCAGGCGTCGAGCCGCTCGCCGACAGCGTCTCCGGGCACGGTCCAGGTCGTCATGGGCACAGCGTACAAGAAAAACCCCGGGGACCGAGAGGCCCCCGGGGAAACACATCAGCCGTCCGCCGCCGACCGCCGACCGCCGACCGCCGACAGCCGATTAGAACGACCAGCGGACGCCGAGCGTGATCTGGCGCGCGCTCTGCTGCCTCGACGGCCCGCCGAACAAGACGGCCTGGTAGTTCCCCGTGAAGGGGTCGGTGACCCCGGCCGACGGGTACCGCGTAATCACGCTCTGCACCGAGTTCTGGTTGAACGCGTTCTGCAGGTCGAGGTAGGCGCCAAAGCGGTTGACGCCGTAGTTGAACACCTTCTCGACGCGCAGGTCGGTCTGCGTGTACGACGGCACCATGAACGGCCCGCCCCTGGGCATGATGTTGTTGTTCACGGCATTCGTCCAGTTCGTCAGGCCAGAGGACACCCGCACGTACGGGGCGTAGGGCCATCCCGACTCGTAGCGCCAGTAGCCGTTCACCGATACCTCGATCTTCGGGATCTGGTAGCCGGCGAACAGCCTGATCATGTGGCGTCTGTCGTAGCTGGTCGGGCCGCCGCTGTTGACCAGGATCCCGTTCGGCGTCTCGAACTGGGCGCTCGAGATCCCGGCGTAGGTGCTGTTGCTGATCGTTCCGGAGGTCTTCGAGATGACCCATGAGAACTGCGCCTGCCACCGGTTCTTGAGCGGGTGGTCGAGGACGAACATCAGGCCGCGATACTTGCGTTCGCCCTTGGCCGTGACCGGCTGCCCGTCGATGTTGTACGTCACCGAGTCGGTGTTCTGGATGGCGAACGACGGCGTGTCGACGGGATTGGTCCAGTAGTAATACGGCACGGTCGTGGCGGAGACCGGGTTCGGCCCGCTGCCGGGCCACGTCGGCGTCGGGTAGATCATGCCCGGCGTCGGGAAGTCGTCGTGGATGTACGGGAGGGTCGGCGTCGCCCACTGCCCGTCAATCAGCACCGAATTCACGAAATTGTGCCAGTCGCGGGCGATCCCCGTGACCGTCAGCTTGTAGTCCTTCAGGAACTGCTGCTCCCACGAGGCGTTCCACTCGGTGACCTTCGGCTGCTTGATGTTGCTCGTGTCAACCGTGTAGGTTCTCGAGATCGAGCGGTCGAACACGTACTGCGCGCCGTCCCAGTAGTAGATGTTGGTCGGCGTCAGGCCCGGCACCGCCCGGCTCCAGGACGAGAACACCGCGGCGTCGTAGAGCTGGCCGTAGTAGCCGCGAACCACCGACGTGCCCTTGCCGCTGACGTCGAAGGCAAACCCGAGGCGCGGGCCGTAGGACCAGGTGTTGTAGAGCCTCTGGTTCGTGGTCGTGGCATCGCCTGCCACGTGGTCCACGCGCAGGCCGATGTTCAGC
>JAJXZZ010000246.1 GCA_021779795.1 Acidobacteriota bacterium
TGCCCGACACGGTCGAAGAAGCTGACGGACCGGCCATCCCGGCAGAGACGCCGTCGTCCTGACTCCAGGACACAACTTGGGCCACGCTGTCGGGTCTGCAAGGACCGGGCCACGGTTATGGATGAGTCAGGGCTGAAGCCCTGGCCTACACCTGAACGGTCACCGTCGCGCCAGTCTTGAAATGCCGGTCGGCCTCTTTAACCTGTCCCCTGCTCGCCGGTCTAACTGGAATGTGCGGCCGCGCGCCGGCCCGGCCGGCGTGCACGCGGCGTTCGCGCGACAAAGCTCTTCCATTCACCGCGAGGGATCGATCGTGGCATGCCGCGTGCAAGGGTGGAGAGGGCACTCGGGCCTGTGTAAGATGGTCTGACAGGAACCGTGAATCGTCTCCACGGCTGCAAGAAGGAGGATCCGATGCATCGTGTCTCCCGTCCGCGTCCAGCTGTCGCGCAGGCCGCGCTGCTCGTCGCCGGCCTCCTGGCGCTCACCGCGTGCGGCAGCACGTCGGGCACGGCGTCATCGACGCCGCCCGTCAGCAGCACGGCGCCGTTGAGCGTCCTCATCACCGACTCCCCCTCGGACGACTGGCAGCAGGTCTCCGTCCAGCTCCTGTCGGTCAGCCTCCGCAACCAGGCCGACAAGTCCTGGGTCCAGGTGTGGGCCCCCGAATCCGGAGCGACTCCGCCGACCGTCAACCTGGTCGATCTGAACGGCGTCGCCCAGTTCCTCAACCAGATCACGATTCCGACCGGCGCCTACGACCGCGTCCAGCTCACCATCAACACCGACCCGGCGACGATGACGCTGGTCGGCGATGACGGCAACACGATCGACGCGGCCAACATCATGGTCGTGGACCCCAGCCACAAGGGGCAGATCACGATCGACCTGAGCCCCGCGATCCAGGTGGCCGCGGGCCAGGCCAACGTCCTGCAGGTGGACTTCGATCTCGCCCACCCGCTGTCGATCGTCGAGCAGTCGGGCAAGGTGATCCTGAACCTGCAGCTGCGGTGCAAGGCCGTGCCGCGCAGCCTCGCCGACATCCAGTTCGCCCGGACCATCGGCCAGGTGAAGCAGGTCGCGGCCGACGGCACGAGCCTGGTGGTCACGACGGACCAGGGCGTGGACGTGACGTTCGGCGCCAACGCGAACACGATCGTCGTGAACGTGGACGACACGAGCGCGACGCCGGCGGTGAAGGACATCCCGGCGGGCGTCTACGCGCTGGTCGCCTCGAACATGAACGCGGACGGCACCCTCTACGCCCGCCGCATCTGGTTCTCGACCGACGAGGCGAAGCTGCCGAAGTACTCCCCCGAGGGGATCGTCCGCCGCATCGGGCCCAACTGGATCCAGGTCCTCGACAAGAACGCCGGCAGCCAGCACGGCAGGGTCCCCCGCTGGCTCTGGAACCCGAACCTGGTCTACGTGGACGCGAACACGACCTGGACGTTCCAGACGAGCGTCGCAATGGGGACCGGCACGAGCGTGCTGCCCTACATCCGCCGGGGCTTCCGCGTGTCGGTCGAGTACGTTGACGCGAACGCGTCGCCGAAGGTCGCCAAGTCGATCAACGTCCAGAGCGCGCACGACGAGGGCGCCATCCGGTCGGCGACGACGACGAGCTTCGCGTTCGGCGGGTTCGGCTACTGCCACGGGTGGGCGTTCGGCCTGACGCCCAACATGGCCGCGGTCTGCAGCCACGAGTGGACCTACAGCACCGTGGCCGACCACGCGTTCTCCTGGTGGTTCTACGGCCTGCCCTCCGGCAGCTCCGCGAACGTCCAGGACTTCGTGGACACGGTGGCCCAGGCGAAGACGGCCGGTCTCAGGGTGTTCGCCAGGGCCGAGCTCTACTGGGACACGACGAACAACATGTGGGCCGCCGAGAACGTCATCCTCGCCCCCGAGAAGATCCCCGGCCCGGCGAAGGTGACGACCGGCTACACGGCGGCCAGCGGCACGATGGGCGTCTCGACGTTCAGCTGGGACGATGACGCGACCCCGGCCGAGATGACCGTCGCCCTCGACCAGGCCGGCGACCTGCAGACGGTGGTCGGATCGTTCGCCTGGAACTCGACGACGAGGGTCATCACCTTCACGGTCCCCGTCACGCCCGACCAGTGGGAGGCCCTGCTGACGCCTGCCCTGCAGGGCGTCAAGGTCTGGGTGCGGCCCGAGAAGACGACCGCCACGGACGGCACGGTGACCTGGACGTGGCACGCCTACACGGTGCTCGCGTATCAAGTGACCGACTGACGCGTCGGCTCCACCCGACGACGGCCGCGCGCGCGGCCGTCGTCGGCGTCTCCCGCCCCGCCGCCCGCCTCCCCTCCCGACTCTATTCCCCGCCGACACCGGACGCCGCATGCTACCCTCGACAGAAGCGAGGAGGCGTATGCGACAGACCATGCGGAAGGCGTTCCTGGCGATTCTCTTCCTGGCTCTCGCGGCCACCGGCGTGCGCACGACCGGCTCGGACGTCGTGCGGCGCACGCTCGACAACGGCCTGCGCGTCATCGTCGTGCGCGACCCGCTCGCGCCCGTCGTCACGACCGAGATCAACTACCTGGCCGGATCCAACGAGGCCCCGGCCGGCTTCCCCGGCATGGCCCACGCGCAGGAGCACATGATGTTCCGCGGCAGCCCGGACCTGTCGGCCGACCAGCTCTCCACGATCTCGGCGGCGATGGGCGGCGACTTCGACGCCGACACGACGCAGACGGTCACGCAGTACTTCTTCACGGTGCCGGCAACCGACCTCGACGTCGCGCTGCACATCGAGGCGGACCGGATGCGCGGCGTCCTCGACTCGGACGCCTTGTGGGAGAAGGAGCGCGGCGCCATCGAGCAGGAGGTCGCGCGCGACCTGTCCGATCCCGGCTACGTCTTCTACACGCGGCTGCTCGCGTCGATGTTCGCCGGCACGCCCTACGCGCACGACGCCCTGGGCACGCGCGGGTCGTTCGACAAGACGACGGGCGCGATGCTGCGGACCTTCCACCAGGCCTGGTACGCGCCCAACAACGCCGTGCTGATCGTCGCCGGCGACGTGGACCCGGCCGCGACGATGTCGCAGGTCCAGGCGCTGTTCGGCGGGATCCCGGCGAAGACGCTGCCGCCGAAGCCGGCCGTCACGCTGCGGCCGGTCGAGCCCGAGACGATCGAGCTGGCCACGGACCGCCCGTACGGCCTGGCCGCCGTCGCGTTCCGGTTCCCCGGCTCGGACAGCCCCGACTTCGCCGCCGCGACGATCCTGGCCGACGTGCTCTCGAGCCCGCGCGGCGACCTCTACGCCCTGGTCCCCGAGGGGCGCGCGCTGTCGGCCGGCTTCGAGTTCAACCCGTTCCGCGAGGCGGGCGCCGCCTACGCGATGGCCGCGTTTCCCGCGGGCGGCGACGGCAAGCAGATGGCCGCCACGCTCGAGCAGGTTTTGGCCTCCTACGCCGCCAAGGGCGTGCCCGCCGACCTGGTCGAGGCGGCCAAGCGGCGCGAGATCGCGGACGCCGCCTTCGGCATGAACTCGGTGTCGGGCCTGGCCGACACCTGGTCCGACGCGGTGGCGGTCGAGGGACGCCACTCCCCCGAGGAGGACGTGGACGCCATTCGGCGGGTCACGCCCGAGCAGGTCAACGGGGTTGCGAAGAAGTACCTCCTCGACGCGCCCCGCATCGTCGGGATCCTGACGCCAGCCAAGTCGGGCGCGGCCGCCCCGGTCAGCGCGCGCATGGGGAAGGAATCGTTCGCCGGCAAGGAGATCAAGCCGGTGGCGCTGCCCGAGTGGGCCCGCAAGGTCGTGGCCGAGCCGCAGCCGCCGACGTCGCCGGTCAGCCCGGTGGTGACCACGCTCCCCAACGGCCTGCGGCTCATCGTCGAGCGCGAGACGATCAGCCCGACCGTCACCGTGATGGGCCGGGTGAAGAGCGCGCCCGAGCTGCAGGTGCCGCCGGGCCGGGAAGGGGCGGCCTCGATCCTCGACGACCTCTTCTCCTACGGCACGACGACGCTCGATCGCGTGGCGTTCCAGAAGGCGCTCGACGACATCGCGGCCGACGAGTCGGCCGGGTCGAGCTTCTCGCTGCACGTGCTGTCGGCCCACTTCGACCAGGGGATGCGCCTGCTGGCCTCGAACCTGCTCGCCCCGGCGCTGCCGGGCCAGGCCTTCGACACCGTGCGCGCGCAGACGGCGGCCGCGCTGGCCGGCGAGATCGGCAGCCCCGGCTACCTGGCCGGCCGCGCGCTCAAGACGGGGCTGTATCCCAAGGGGGACCCCGCGCTGCGGCAGGCCACGCCGGCCACCGTGCGGGCGCTGACGCTCGACCAGGTGACGGCGTACTACCGCGCCGCCTTCCGCCCCGACATGACGACGATCGTCGTCATCGGCGACGTGCAGCCGGAGCAGGCCCGGGCCGTCGTGGAGCGGGAGTTCGGCGCATGGAAGGCGGCCGGCCCGAAGCCGGCCACCACGCTGCCGGCGATCCCCGCCAACCCGCCGTCGGCGACGGCGGTGCCCGACACGAGCCGCGTGCAGGACGAGGTCACGCTGGCCGAGACGGTGGGCATCACGCGGCGCTCGCCCGACTACTACGCGCTGCAGGTGGCCAACGAGGTGCTGTCGGGCGGGTTCTACGCCAGCCGCCTGTACCGGGACTTGCGGGAGGAGGCCGGTCTGGTTTATACCGTGGAGTCCTCGCTCGACGCCGGGCGCACGCGCGCGTTCTTCACGGTCGGCTACGCCTGCGACCCGCCGAACGTGTCGAAGGCGCGCGCGATCATCGAGCGTGACCTCGGGCAGCTGGCCGGCACCGAGCTGGGCGCCGACGAACTGCGGCGGGCGAAGACGCTGCTGGTCCGGCAGATCTCGCTGTCCGAGTCGAGCGTGGACGCGATTGCCGGGCGGCTGCTCGGCGACGCCGTCGAGGGCCTGCCCCTCGACGAGCCGGTGCGCGCGGCCCGGCGGTACCTGGCGACGACGGCCGCCGAAGTGAAGGCCGCCGTGGCCCGGTGGATCAGGCCGGGCGGGTTCGTGCAGGTGTCGGTGGGACCGCCGCCGAAGTAGGCGGCGGGCGTAGTCGCGACGGTTGGCCGTGTTCACAACGGAGGTGCGTTCGCAATGAGACGACACGTGGCCGTGATCTCGCTCCTGGCCCTGGTCATGGTGCCGGCAGGCCGGGCCCTGGCCGGCGGGCACGCGGCGGCGGCGGCCGCACCGGCGCCTGCGGCGCAGGCCGCGGCTCCGCC
>JAJXZZ010000247.1 GCA_021779795.1 Acidobacteriota bacterium
GGTCTGCGAGGCCCAGTAGAGTTCGCCGGATTTCTTCCGGTTGACGAGGGTCCCCCGGAACGGACGCCCGGCGAGGATCTCGTCCCAGAGGGTCCGGTAGAAGGCCTCGTCGTGCTGGCCGGACTTGAGAATCCGCGGCGTCTGCCCGACCGCCTCGTTCCAGGTGTACCCGGTGGTCGCCTCGAACGCGGGGTTGACGTACTCGATGATGCCTTCCCGATCGGCGACCAGGACGCTGTCGGCCGTCTGTTCGACGGCTCTCGAGAGCAGCGCGATCCGGTCCAGGGCGGCCCGTCGCTCGGTCTCCGCGCGCTTCTGCTCGGTGATGTCGCTCACCATGGCGAGCACGCCTTCAAAGGCGCCCCCGGCGCCGATTGACGGCGTGCTCGACACCCGCGCCCAGACCTCGGAGCCGTCCTGCCTGCGGTACCGGGCCTCGTAGCACTCGCTGACGCCGAGTTTCCGACGCGACAGCGTGGCGCGCATCTGCTCCGCGTCCCGGTCGTCGAGGAAGTCGAGCACCGGCTTGCCCAACATCGCCTCGACGGTCACCCCAAGCATCTCCGCCATTCGCCGATTGGCGAAGCAGGTGAGCAGATCCGAGTCGAGCATCCAGATGCCTTCGCTCGCCGTCTCGGCGATCTCGCGGTAGCGCGCCTCGCCCTGCCGGCGCGCCTCGCGCGCCGCGTCGCGTCGCACCAGGGCCGTTCGTTCGCTCACCAGGGCGGCGACAGACAGGCCGGACACCGCGACGACGCCGAGAAACGACTGCAGCAGGGCCGCGTTGCGCAGCGGCGTCGTCAGGACGAATGGCCCGGAGCCATGGGCGGTTTCCCAGACCGCGATGGCGCCGATGAGCAGCGCCACCGACGCGGCCCCCGAAGCCTCGAAGCGCAGCGCCCCCCAGATCACGAACGGCAGGACGCCCAGCGCCAGGACGTTGCCGCCGCCGCTCAGTCCGAACCGCCCCTCGAAGATCAGGGCGCAGACCAGGATCGCGCCCGCCGAAAGCCCGGCCAGCTCCAGGAGCCGAAGGCGCTCGCGAATCGCCAGCAGTCGCCGGAAGGTCAGGGCCAGGGGCGCGATCATGAGGACGCCCATGGCGTCGCCGAGCCACCACATCAGCCAGGCTGAGCCGAAGTTCGACCACGCGTCCACCCGCGCGGAAAAGAGGACAGCGGTACCGACGGTGGCGCTGACCGCGGTGCCGCCGAGGCCGCCCAGGACCACCAACCCCAGGGCATCGCGCAGCCGCGTGAGCGTGGCCTGGAAGCCAGGAACCCGCCGCAGCAGCCAGGCGCCGACCAGAGGACCGGCGGCGTTGCCCAGGGCGATGCCGACCGCGGCGGAGGGGGGGAGCGGGCTGAGGAAATTGACGAGGAAGGCGCCGACGGCGATCGCAGGCCAGATCCGGTCGCCAACCAGCAGCACGGCCGCCAGCGCAATCCCGGCAGGCGGCCAGACGGGCGAGACATTCCCGCTGGTGAATGGGACGGCGAGTCCGACGCGCCCGGCGAGGAAGTACAGGGCCAGCACGAGCGTGAACTCGACGAGGTACCTGGACCTCAGTTCACTCTGCGGTCGCGCCGTGTGCGGTGCAACGTCCAAAGGCTCCTCGACCCCGACTGCCGCCGCGTCGGGGCTGCGGACATTCAACCGACCTCGATTCAAGATGCCTGGATCCCAGAAGACCATCTTACCCACGGGCGACGGCGATCACAACGCGGCGAGGCTGGCCGGGAGATCGCGGCCAACCGCCGCGCGGCCGCGCCTGTTCGCGACATCGCGCCTGTTCGCGTGCGCCGTCCCCCGGCTCAAGTGCTATACTCCGCGCCCGACGGGCCCGCGCCCGACTCGGCGCGCGGGAACCGCCGCCGGCACGCCAACCCCGGAAGGAGCCTCCGATGAGCGACGAACTGACCCAGGAGCCGCCGGTTGCAGAGCCCACGGCCCAGCCCGAACCCACGGCCCCGTCCGCGCCCGTCGCGGCGGCCCTGACGCCCCTCGCGCAGCGCTTCCTGAGCCAGACCCGGCCCTGGGTCCGCTTCATGGCCATCGTCGCCTTCGCGACGGCCGCGCTGATGATGCTCTTCGGCGGCTTCATGCTGGTCCTGAGCTTCTTCGGCGGCCTCGCCGCCAGGAGCCAGGGCGAGCTCGGGCCGCTCGGCGGCGCCCTCCGACTGGGCTTCATGTCGGTGACCTACGTCGTCCTCGCGGCCCTGTACGTGCCGGCCGGCGTCTTCCTGTTCCGCTACGCCAGCGCGATCCGGCGGATCGAGTTCCATGCCACCGACGCCGGCCTCGAGGAGGCCCTCCGGTACCAGAAATCGTTCTGGCGCTACGCCGGCATCCTCACGGTCATCGGCCTGGTCGTGACGATCCTCATGCTCGCGGTGGCGGTGATCGTCGCCGGCGTGGCGGCGGCGATGGCGGCGGCGGGCCGCTCGTAGGCCCGACCGAGAGGAGGCTCCCGTGGCCGCGGACAACCGTCGCTGAAGGACCTGAGGGCGATGGTCGCCGCCCGGGGCCTCGAGGGATCCTTCGACGTCGCCCACGCCAGGACGCTCGCGCCCGACGTCGTCGTCTTCGACCACGCGCCGGGCTCGGAGTGGATCTACTACGGCGCCGAGGAGCGCCTGGTCGCGCGCAGCGCCGACGCCGCCGGCGCGCCGAAGCTCTCGTTGACCCACCGCCCGATCGCGTCGCCGAGCAGCGACGCGGCATCCTTCCAGCTCGCCCCCTCGCCCTGGAACTGGCGGCCCGTGCGGCGCAAGGCGGCCTTCACCCTGACGGTGACGCGGAACTGCCCGGGCGACGGCGCCTCGCGGCGCAGGATCTCGATGGTGACGTCGGCGTCCTGTCGCGCGTCCACCAGGGCGAGCAGGCCCGGCTTCTTCCCCAACTCCGCCCGAAGCTCCTCGACCGACTGCTGGCGGCCCGCCTGGTCCGGCAGCGCGGGCTGGCCGGGCGTGGCGATGGCGGTGAAGACGTACACGCGGGGAAGCGGCTCGGCCGGCGTGTCCTGCGCCAGGGCTGGAGCCGCGGCGGCCAGCAGCCCGACGGCGAGCAGCCCGGCAGCCAGCAGCCCGGCGGTCACGCCCGCCGGGCTGGCGCCCCGCGTCGCGGGCCTCGACGGTGGCGGGAAATCGAGCACCAGGCCGGAAGGCGTGCGGCGGCAACATGAGGCCATTCACACCAGTATCCCACTCCGGCGCCGCGAGGGATCCCCGCAATGTTGGCGGCCGCGCAATTTCTCCCGATGAGCTTGCGAAAGCCGATCCCATCGGTCGCCGATTTGCTATGTTCGAAGCAGGGCATGGAACACGAACTGACCACGTTGGATTGGCCGCGCGAGGCGGCCGTCGGAGTGCCCATTCTTCACGTCTTTCGGAAGGAGAGGGATGTGATGTCCAAGAAGCTGATCGGATTCGGGTTGATGGTGTTGCTCGTCTGTTTCGCGGGGGTCTCAACGGCCAGGGCGGATACGCTGAACAAGCAGACCGTCGTCACGTTCAGCCAGCCGGTCGAAATCCCCGGGCGGGTGCTGCCCGCAGGCACGTACACGTTCAAGCTGCTCGACCCCATGAGTGACCGCGACATCGTGGAGGTGGCCAACGCCAACGACACGAAGGAGATCGCGCTGGTCATGGCGATTTCCGACTACCGGCTCGCGCCGACCGACAAAACGGTCCTGAAGTTCAGCGAGGTGCGGCCGGGGGCGCCCGAGGCGATCAAGGCCTGGTTCTACCCGGGCAGTTACTTCGGCGAGGAGTTCGTCTACCCCAAGCACCGCGCGCTGCAGCTCGCGAGCGCATCGCACACGGTCGTGCCGGCGATGCCCACCGAGGAAGGCAACCGCGAGAAGCTGAAGGTGGCGCCGGTCACCGCGGTGACGCCCGAACAGAAGGAGGCCCCGGTGGCGTCGCTCATCCAGACGACGCCGCCCGCCAAGCCGGCTCCCGCGCCGGCCCCCGCTCCGGCCGCGGCGCCCGCGGCCACGCTGCCGAAGACGGCCAGCCTGCTGCCGACGACGCTCCTGGGGGGCTTCGCCCTGGTGGGGGCGGCCCTCGGCCTGATGGTCTACGGGCGGCGCAGTTCCCGCTCGCTTCGCTAACCGCTTCGGTCCGACGCCGTGGGGCCGCGGGCCCCGCGGCGCCGGGACAGGCAGGTGACCCGTGTTCGCTGCCTTGCCGGCGGCCCTCCTCGTCGCGCAGTCCGTCTTCAGCGTTCACGTGGAGACCGTGGCGGTCCCCGTCGCCGTGACCGACCGCCAGGGGCATCACGTGTCCGGCCTCACGCGCGGCGACTTCCACGTGTTCGAGGACGGGCGCCCGCGCCCGATCACGGTCTTCGACCACGGCGACATCCCGGCCACGCTCGGCGTCGTCGTGGACTGCAGCCAGAGCATGCGGCCCAAGCGCGCCGCCCTCGACAACGCGCTGGCCGGGGTCCTGAGCACGGCGCGGCCGGCCGACCAGCTGTTCGGCGTCGTGTTCAACGAGTCGGCGCTGCTCGTGCCGCAAGGCGACGGCGCATTCACCCGCGACCCGGGCCGGCTGATCTCGGCCGTGACCGCGGTTCCGGCCGAGGGGCGCACGGCGCTCTACGACGGCGTCGCGATGGCGCTCCAGCACCTCGAGCTGGGGCGCTCCACGAAGAACGCGCTCATCGTCATCAGCGACGGCGGCGACAACATCAGCCACGACACCTACTCGGACGTGCTGACGCTCGCGCGGCAGTCGCAGGCGGTCGTCTACGCCATCGGCCTGCTCGGCACGCCGCCGGCCACCGAGGAGGAGAACGCGGGGCTGCTGCGGCGGCTCTGCAAGGACACGGGGGGCCTGGCGTACTTTCCGCGGACGGTGGACGAGACGGCGGCCGCCGCCCGCGCGATCGCGCGCGACATCCGCGAGCAGTACATCCTCGGGTTCTCGCCCGCGCCGCGCGGTGACGGGCGGGCGTACCGGAAGATCAAGGTGACGGTGTCGGCGCCAGGCGAGCGGCGGCTGCGCGTGCGGGCGCGGGCCGGGTACGCCGTGCCGGCCGCGACGGGAGGCCTGTCGTGATCGACACGCGCCGCGCGGCGCGCCTCGCGGCGTGGCCGCTGCTGGCGGCCGGGCTCCTCGCGATCGCCTACGTGGCGTACGTCGCCGTGGACGCCAACCTCTACCAGGCGCGCGAGCGCCGGCGCCTCGAGCAGATGCGGCCGCCCGCGCCGGTCGCGTCCACGGGACCCGTC
>JAJXZZ010000248.1 GCA_021779795.1 Acidobacteriota bacterium
GCGTGCCGGGCGGCGGAGCGGGCGGCAGCCACCGCGCGAGCAGCTGGACGCAGGCCACGCCGGCCACCGTCGTCACGACCCACGCCGCGAACACCGCCGCGAGCGCCGGGCGTCCCGGCTCGAGATCGTCGGCCACCTCTGCCTCCGCCTGCCCGGGCCCGCAGGCCCCTGGGGGATCGACGCGTCGAGATGCGTCGATTCTATACGACGCGGGTCCGGGGCGTGACCGCCACGTTCGCCGCCGCCAAGAACCAATCCCCCGGGCCCGCCGTCTAACGGGGCATGCGCACGCTCCGCCTGCCCCATGCCGTCCGCGCCCTGCTCCGCACGCCGCTCGTGACTGCCGTCGCCGTGCTGTCGCTGGCCCTCGGGATCGGCGCCAACACGGCGATCTTCTCGCTGTTCGACCAGATGCTCCTCCGGCCGCTCCCGGTCCCGGACCCCGGGTCGCTCGTCAACCTGAGCGCCCCCGGCCCCAAGCCGGGCTCGACGTCGTGCGGCCAGCCGGGCGACTGCGACGAGGTCTTCAGCTACCCGATGTTCCGCGACCTCGAGCGCACGCAGACCGGCTTCACCGGCCTGGCCGCCCACCGGCCGTTCACGGCGAACCTGGCCTTCCGCGGGCAGACGCTCAACGGCCGGGGGCTGCTCGTCTCGGGCAGCTACTTCCCCGTGCTCGGCCTCCGGCCGGCGCTCGGCCGGCTCTTCAGCCGGGCGGACGACGGGGTGATCGGCGAGCCGCACGTGGTGGTGCTCGGCTACGACTACTGGCGCACGCGGTTCGACGCGCGCCCGGACGTGCTCAACCAGCCGCTCGTCATCAACGGCCAGCCGATGACGATCGTCGGCGTGGCGCCGCGCGGGTTCGCATCCACGACGCTCGGGTTCAAGCCCGAGGTGTTCGTGCCGATCGCGATGCGCGACGTCATGGAATCGTTCTTCGGAAAGTCGCTCGACAACCGCCGGGCGTACTGGGCCTACGTGTTCGGCCGGCTGAAGCCCGGCGTCGGCCTCGACCGCGCGCTGACGGCCACCAACGTGTCGTACGCCGCGATCATCAACGACGTCGAGGCGCCGCTCCAGAAGAACCTGAGCGAGCAGACGATGAAGCGGTTCCGCGAGCGCCGGGTGGCCGGCGTCGTCGACCCGCGCGGCCAGAGCTCGCTGCACCGCGAGGCGAGGACGCCGCTCATCCTGCTGTTCGCGGTCACGGGGCTGGTGCTCGTCATCGCCTGCGCGAACATCGCCAACCTGCTGCTGGCCCGGGCGGCCGGCCGCACCGGCGAGATGGCCGTCCGGCTGGCGATCGGCGCGGGGCGGTGGCAGCTGGTGCGCCAGCTGCTGGCCGAGGCGGGCCTGCTCGCCGCGGCCGGCGGCGCCCTCGGCCTGCTGTTCGCCCGGTGGACGCTCGACCTGATCGTCTCGCTCATGCCGGACCGCATCGCGGAGCTGATGGGGGTCGGCCTCGACTACCAGGTGATGCTGTTCGCGGCGGCGGTCGCCGTCGGCACCGGGCTGTTCTTCGGGCTGTTCCCGGCGCTCCACAGCACGCGGCCCGACCTGGTGACCGCGCTCAAGGGGCAGGCGGGCCAGCCGGGCGGATCGAGGGCGGCGGCCCGCTTCCGCAAGGCGCTGGTCGTGGCCCAGGTGGGGCTCTCGATGCTGCTGCTGGTCGGCGCCGGGCTGTTCATCAAGAGCCTCGCCAACGTCAGCCGGGTCGATCTCGGCCTGCACGTGGACCACGTGGTGACGTTCGGGGTGTCGCCCGAGCTGAACGGGTACGACGGCCCCCGGTCGCTCGCCCTGTTCGACCGGCTCGAAGACCAGCTGCGGGCGATGCCCGGCGCCGTGGACGTGACGGCCGCGCTGGTGGCGCCACTGTCGGGCGACAACTGGGCCAGCAGCCTGGACGTCGAGGGGTTCCCCGCCGGACCCGACACCGACACGACGGCCAGCTTCAACAAGGTCGCGCCGGCCTATTTCCGGACGTTCGGCGTCCCGCTGCTCGCCGGCCGCGAGTTCACGAAGGCCGACGCGGCGGGCGCCCCGCTCGTGGCCATCGTGAACGAGCAGTTCACGAAGAAGTTCAAGCTCGGGCGCGAGGCGATCGGCAAGCACATCCGATCGGGGCCTCCCGGGTCGCCGCAGATGGAGATCGTCGGCGTGGTGGCCGACGCGAAGTACAGCAACGTCAAGGACGTGCCGCCGCCACAGTTCTTCGTCCCCTACCGCCAGGGCGAAACGCTGGGGTTCCTGAGCTACTTCGTCCGAAGCACGCTGCCGCCGGACCAGGTGCTGGCGACGATCCCGAAGGCGGTTCACCGCCTGGACCCGAACCTCCCGGTCGAGGACCCGCGGACGATGAACGACGTGGTGCGCGAGAACGTGTTCGTGGACCGGCTCCTCACGGCCTTCTCGGCGTCGTTCGCGGTGCTGGCCACGCTGCTCGCCGCCATCGGCCTCTACGGGGTGCTCGCCTACATGGTGGCGCAGCGGACCAGGGAACTGGGCCTGCGCATGGCGCTCGGCGCGGCCCCCGCCCGCGTGCGGCGGCTGATCCTGTCGCAGACGGCCGTGCTGACGGCCGTCGGGGCGACGGGAGGGCTGGTCCTGGCCGCCCTGGCGGGACGCTACGCGCAGTCGATGCTCTTCGGCCTGACGGGCGACGACCCGGCCGTCTTCGCGGTCGCAGCGGTCACGCTCGCGCTGGTGGCGCTCGCCGCCGGCCTCCTGCCGGCGATCCGGGCCTCGCAGGTGGACCCGATGACGGCGCTGCGCGACGAGTGACGGCAAGGCCGGCCCGCCCAGGGCCGGCCTTGATCCCCCACGCCCCGCCGCGGTACGATTTCGCCGTCGTCGTTGCTTCCCGTCACCTGGAGGTCACCATGGCGAAGTGCGGACCGCGGAACGGATCGGCCAAGAAGGCCGCCGCGCCGAAGAAGAAGACCACGAAGAAGTAGCGACGGCCAGAACGAGGGCAGCCGGCGCCCGGTGCCGGCTGTCCGACCCGCCACGCGGCCGGCCGCCGCTCCAGATCCCGGAGAAGACATCCATGCCGGATTTGCTGTCCCCCTTGTCCGTTCAGGGTCTCACGCTCAGAAACCGGATCGTCATGCCGCCGATGTGGTCGGGCCAGGCCACGCCGGACGGCCTGATCACGCCGGCGATCGTCGAGTATCACCGGCGGCGCGCGGCCTCCGGGTGCGGCCTCGTCATCGTCGAGCACGCGTTCGTGCACCCGCGGGGCCGGCACTCGTCCACGCAGATCGGCGTCCACGCCGACGCGGCGCTCGACGGCCTGACGCGGCTGGCGTCGGCCATCCGGCAGGAGGGCGCGGCGGCGTGCCTGCAGATCTCGCACGCCGGGTCGCGCGGCTCGTCGCGCCTCATCGGGGCCCCCCTGCTGGCCCCGTCGGCCGTCCGCCATCCGGGTGAGCCGGAGGGGGAGATCCCCGAGGCGGTGCCCGAGGCGATGGTCCCCGAGATCGTGCGGGCCTTCGGCGACGCGGCCGTCCGGGCGCAGGCGGCCGGCTTCGACGCGGTCGAGATCCACGCGGCGCACGGCTTCCTGCTCGGCCAGTTCCTGTCGCCGCTGACCAACCGGCGCGACGACCAGTATGGCGGCGCGGTCGAGCACCGCGCCCGGCTGCACCTCGAGGTGCTCGCCGAGGTCCGCGCGCGGCTCGCGCCCGGCACGCCGGTGTTCGTCCGCCTCGGCGCTCACGACGAGATGCCGGGCGGCCTGGAACTCGACGACGCCTGCTGGACCGCCGGCCGGCTGGCCGAGGGCGGCGCCTGCCTGATCGACGTCTCGGGCGGCCTCCAGGGCTCCCGCGGCGTCGGCAAGGGGCCCGGCTACTTCGTCCCCTACGCGCAGGCCATCAAGGCCGTCGTCCCGGTGCCCGTGATGGTCACCGGCGGGCTGGGCGAGGCCGACCTGGCCGACCGCGTCGTGCGCGAGGGACGGGCCGACCTGGTCGGCGTCGGGCGGGCCATGCTGAACGACCCCGACTGGGCGGGCAAGGCGATTGCCCGCCTCTCGACGGCTCGCCGCGCGGGCTGACGTGGCGGGCCGGGCGCGCGATCGTGAAAGAAATCACGGGGTTGCGGCGCCGGCCGGTTCCCGGGTGCACGTCCCGGCTTGGTTCTAGTAACATGGGAGGTCGAGCACCCCCTCGCAAAGGAGAACCGATGACCAGGCATGCACGCCTCGCCCAGTGGGTCGATGAAGTCGCGGCCTTGTGCCAACCCGAACGCGTCCACTGGTGCGACGGCTCCCCCGAGGAGTATCACGAGATGCTCCGCCTGATGATCCAGGCGGGCACCGCCATCAGCATGGACGCGGTGCGCCCCAACAGCATCTTCGTCCGGTCGGACCCGGCCGACGTGGCCCGGGTCGAGGATCGCACGTTCATCTGCGCGGCGCGCAAGGAAGACGCGGGCCCGACCAACAACTGGGCCGACCCCGCCGAGATGAAGGCGACGCTGACAGGCCTCTTCAAGGGCTCGATGAAGGGGCGGACGCTCTTCGTCATCCCCTACAGCATGGGCCCGGTCGGGTCGCCCATCGCGAAAATCGGCGTCGAACTCACCGACTCCCCCTACGTCGTCGCCAACATGCACATCATGACGCGCGTCGGCAGCAGGGTGCTGGACGTGCTCGGGGCGGACGGCGACTTCGTCAAGGGCATGCACTCGGTCGGCGCGCCGCTCGAGGGGAACACCCCCGACGTGCCGTGGCCGTGCAACGCCAGCAACAAGTACATCTGCCATTTTCCAGAAACGCGCGAGATCTGGTCGTTCGGCTCGGGGTACGGCGGCAACGCCCTGCTCGGCAAGAAGTGCCACGCGCTCCGGATCGCGTCGGTGCAGGCGCGCGACGAAGGCTGGCTCGCCGAGCACATGCTCATCCTGAAGCTGACCAGCCCCCAGGGCGAGGTCCGGTACGTGACGGGGGCGTTCCCGTCGGCGTGCGGCAAGACCAACCTCGCGATGCTGGTGCCGACGGTGCCCGGCTGGAAGGTCGAGACGATCGGCGACGACATCGCCTGGATGAAGTTCGGGCCCGACGGCCGGCTCTACGCCATCAACCCCGAGGCGGGGTTCTTCGGCGTGGCGCCGGGCACCAACATGAAGTCGAACCCGAACGCGATGCTGACGCTGCACGCGAACTCGATCTTCACCAACTGCGCGATGGCGCCGGACGGCAACGTCTGGTGGGAGTACA
>JAJXZZ010000249.1 GCA_021779795.1 Acidobacteriota bacterium
CCAGCGCGCCGGCGGCATCCCGCGCGGCCTCGGCGAAGGACGTTCGGGCGGATGCGGCCGCGGCGAATGCGGCCAGGCCGGCGGCGGCGAAGCGGGGCACGCTCGTCGTGGCGTCCAGGCCGGCGGGCGCGCGCGTGCTCGTGGACGGGCGCGCGGTGGGCAAGGCGCCGCTGACGCTTCGCGACGTCAAGCCCGGCCTGCACAAGGTCAGGCTCGAGCTGCCCGGCTATCGCCCGTGGGCGGCGACGGTGCGAGTGGTTGGCGGGCGGCAGCGGAAGGTGACGGCGTCGCTCGGCCGGCGTCCGAGAGGATAGGGGACAGGAGCATGAGACGATGACGCGGGTCGGCGCCCGCCTGGTGCTCGAGGATGGCAGCTGCTTCGAAGGGGTGAGCTGCGGCGCCGAGGGGGTCACGTCGGGCGAGGTCGTGTTCAACACGAGCATGACCGGTTACCAGGAAATCCTGACCGATCCGTCCTACGCGGGGCAGGTCGTCACGATGACCTGCCCCGAGATCGGCAACTACGGCACGACGCCGCTCGACGCCGAGTCGCGCGGCCCGTCGGTAGCGGGCTTCATCGTCCGCGAGTGCTCGCCGGTGGCGAGCAACTGGCGGTCGTCGGCCACGCTGGAGGCCTACCTGCGGGCGCACGGCATCGTGGCGCTGGCGGGCATCGACACGCGCGCCCTCACGCGGCGCCTGCGGTCGGAAGGCGTCGTGCGCGGCGCGATCGGCACGGGCGGCGCGAAGGTGGACGACCTGGCGGCCCGCGCGCGCCGAACGCCGGAGATGGCCGGCCGCGACCTGGTGACCGAGGTGACGTGCCGGGCGGCCTTCGATTACGGCGCCTCGCCCTCGTCGCCGCTCGCCGAGGAGTCGGGCGTCGTCAGCGACCGGCCGTTCGTGCTGCGCGCCGTCGAGCCGTCCGGCGGGGGGCGGCCCGCGCCGCGCCCGCTCGTGGCCGCCTACGATTTCGGCATGAAGTGGAACATCCTCAGGCGACTGACCGCCCACGGCTGCGCGGTGCGCGTCTTCCCGGCCTCGACGCCGGCGCGCGAGGTGCTGGCCGCGAGGCCGTCGGGCGTCTTCCTCAGCAACGGCCCCGGCGACCCGGCGGCCCTGCCGCGCATCGTGGACAGCGTGCGGGCGCTCGTGGACGCGGGGCTGCCGACCTTCGGCATCTGCCTCGGCCACCAGCTGCTCGCGCTGGCGCTCGGCGGCAGGACCTACAAGCTCAAGTTCGGGCATCGCGGGGGCAACCACCCGGTGAAGGACCACGAGACCGGGCGGGTGGAGATCACGTCGCAGAACCACGGGTTCGCGGTCGAGGCCGGGTCGCTCCCGCCCGATGTCGTGGTGACGCACCAGAGCCTGTACGACGGGACGATCGAGGGGCTGCGCCACGCGTCGGCGCGGGTGTTCTCGGTGCAGTACCACCCCGAGGCGTCCCCGGGCCCGCACGACGCGGACTACCTGTTTCAGCGGTTCGTGTCGTCGATGGTTCGGTGAGCGCCGTACGCCCCGAGCCCCGCCTTCGCCCTCCCGGCTACGGCGGGCAAGCCTCGAGCCTTCGCCTTGAGCCTTGGGCCCTGAGCCCTGAGCCCTGAGCCTTTTTCCTATGCCCCGTCGCACCGACCTCCACCGCGTCCTCGTCATCGGCTCCGGCCCGATCGTGATCGGCCAGGCCTGCGAATTCGACTACTCCGGCACGCAGGCCTGCAAGGCGCTCCGCGCCGAGGGGCTCGAGATCGTCCTGGTGAACTCGAACCCGGCGACGATCATGACCGACCCCGAGCTGGCCGACCGCACGTACGTCGAGCCGCTGACGCTGGCGTCGCTGGCGGCCATCATCGAGCGCGAGCGCCCGGACGCGCTGCTGCCGACGGTGGGCGGGCAGACGGCCCTCAATCTGGCCGTCGAGCTGGCCGAGGCGGGCGTGCTCGAGCGGCACGGCGTCGAGCTCATCGGCGCGTCGCTCGAGGCGATCAAGGTGGCCGAGGACCGGCTGAAGTTCCGCGAGGCGATGACCTCGATCGGCGTGGACGTGCCCGAGAGCGGCGTGGCGCACACGCTCGAGGAGGCGCTCGCGCTGGTCGATCGCGTCGGCTTCCCGGCCATCATCCGCCCCTCGTTCACGCTGGGCGGCGTCGGCGGCGGCGTCGCCTACAACCGGGACGAGTTCCGCACGCTGGCCTCGCGCGGCCTGTCGATGAGCCCGGTGCGCCAGGTGCTGGTCGAGCAGTCGGTCCTCGGGTGGAAGGAATACGAGCTCGAGGTGATGCGCGACGTCGCCGACAACTTCGTCGTCATCTGCTCGATCGAGAACATCGACCCGATGGGCATCCACACCGGCGACTCGATCACGGTGGCGCCGGCGATGACGCTCAGCGACAAGGAGTACCAGCGGCTGCGCGACATGGCGCGGCGGATCATCAGCCGCGTGGGCGTCGAGACGGGCGGGTCGAACATCCAGTTCGCCGTCAACCCGGCCGACGGGCGCGTGGTGGCGATCGAGATGAACCCGCGCGTGTCCCGGTCGTCGGCGCTGGCGTCGAAGGCCACGGGGTTCCCGATCGCGAAGATCGCGGCCAAGCTGGCCCTCGGCTACCACCTCGACGAGATCCCGAACGACATCACCCGCGTCACGCCGGCCTCGTTCGAGCCCTCGATCGACTACGTCGTCGTCAAGGTGCCGCGCTGGAACTTCGAGAAGTTCCCCGAGGCCGACCGGACGCTGACGACGCAGATGAAGTCGGTGGGCGAGGCGATGGCGATCGGCCGGACCTTCAAGGAGGCGTTCCTCAAGGGGCTGCGCTCGCTCGAACTGGGCCGCTCGGCCCGGCTGTGGCCGTTCGAGGAGCCCGACGAGGGGGAGGACGTGCTGGCGCGGCAACTCGCCGTGGCCGACGAGCGGCGGATCTGGCGCGTCTTCAGCGCGCTCGAGCGCGGCTGGAGCGTCGAGCACATCCACGAGATCTCGCGGATCGATCCCTGGTTCCTGGCGCAGTTCGAGGAGTTGACGGCGATGGCCGCCCGGCTGAAGGCGGAGGGGCCGGGGCCGTTCGACCCCGGCTGGCTCGGAGACCTCAAGCGCGCCGGGTTCAGCAACCAGCAGATCGCGCGCCTCTCGGGGGCCGACGAGGACGCGGTGGGGCGGCAGGTTGCCGCGGCCGGCCTCACGCGCGCCTACAAGCGGATCGACACCTGCGCGGCCGAGTTCGAGTCGTTCACGCCGTATCTCTACGGCACCTTCGCCGACGAGTGCGAGGCGGCGCCGACCGCCCGCGACAAGGTCGTGATCCTCGGGTCGGGGCCGAACCGGATCGGGCAGGGGATCGAGTTCGACTACTGCTGCTGCCACGCCGCCTTCGCGCTGCGCGAGGAGGGCGTGGAGACGGTGATGGTCAACTGCAACCCCGAGACCGTCTCGACCGACTACGACACGGCCGACCGCCTCTACTTCGAGCCGCTGACGCTCGAGGACGTGATGGCCGTCATCTCGCGCGAGCGGCAGGGCGGCGGCCGCGTGTCGTGCCTCGTGCAGTTCGGCGGCCAGACGCCGCTCAAGCTCGCGCTCGCGCTGCACCGGGCCGGCATCCCGCTGCTCGGGACGTCGGCCGACTCGATCGACCTCGCCGAGGACCGCAAGCGCTTCTCGGCGCTGCTCTCCGAGCTGGGCATCGCCCAGCCGGCCAGCGGCACCGCGACCTCGCGCGACGAGGCGCGCGAGGTGGCCGCCGGCATCGGCTACCCGGTCGTCGTCCGGCCGTCGTACGTGCTCGGCGGGCGCGGCATGGCGATCGTGTACGAGCAGGCGGCGCTCGACCGCTACATGGCCGGCGCGGTGGACGCCTCGCCCGAGCACCCGGTGCTCGTCGACCGGTTCCTCGAGGACGCCTTCGAGATCGACGTGGACGCCGTGGCCGACGCGGCCGGCGCCGTCGTCATCGGCGGCATCATGGAGCACATCGAGGAGGCCGGCATCCACTCGGGCGACAGCTCGTGCGTGCTGCCGTCGTACCTCATCGCCGAGCGGCACCTCGACACCATTCGCGACTGGACGCGGCGCATCGCCCGCGCGCTCGGCGTCGTCGGCCTGATGAACATCCAGTTCGCGATCAAGGACGACGTGGTCTACGTGCTCGAGGTGAACCCGCGGGCGTCGCGCACCGTGCCGTTCCTGTCGAAGGCGACCGGCGTGCCGCTGGCCAAGGTGGCCTCGCGCGTCATGCTGGGGCGGACGCTGGCCGACCTGGGGCTGACCGCGGACCTCGGCGTGGCCGGCGTGTTCGTGAAGACCCCGGTGTTCCCGTTCATCCGCTTCCAGGGCGTGGACGTCCTGCTCGGGCCAGAAATGAAGTCCACGGGCGAGGCGATGGGGTGCGGCACCAGCTTCGGCGTCGCCTTCGCGAAGGCGCAGGCCGCGGTCGGGCAGGAACTGCCCGACGGCGGGACGGCGTTCATCTCGGTCAACGACCACGACAAGCCGACGGTGCTGCCCATCGCGAAGGACCTGGCGGCGCTCGGCTTCTCGCTGCTGGCGACGCGGGGGACGGCGGCGTTCCTGGCGGCGCACGGCCTGGCGGCGACCGTCGTGTACAAGGTCAACGAGGGGCGGCCCAACGTGGCCGACGCGGTGGTGGACGGGCGGATCTCGCTCGTCATCAACACGCCGCTCGGCCGGGCGTCGTTCTTCGACGACCGCGCCCTCAGGCGCGCGGCGATGATGCACGGGGTCCCCTGCATCACGACGCTGACCGGCGCGGCGGCGGCGGTGAGCGCGATCCGCGCGATGCGGACCGAGGTGTCGGAGGTCCGCGCGCTGCAGGACTACTACGCAGGATCTGCCCGCTGAAATCGCGCCCGCTCGTCGGAATCTGCCACCTGCCGCGAGGCCTCGTGCGTGACGAGGCCCCCGGCCCCCAGCGGACTGGTCTCTCTTCAGCGTGATACTCGTGACTCGGCCGACCGCCGACCGCCGACGGCCGACGGCCGACCGCCGACCGCCGACAGCCGATGGTGGCCCCGTTCTTGCTGACAATCCAACGTGTCTGCGCCTGCGGCCCTTCCCGCGCTGGCCGTGCTGGCCGGAGCAGCGGCGGGGACGATGTGGGGCGGCCTGCCGGTGCGGCTGGCGGCGGCGCTGGTGGTCGGCGCCGGGGCGGTGGCCGCCGCGGGCTTCGCGCTCGGCTGGCGACGCATGTTC
>JAJXZZ010000250.1 GCA_021779795.1 Acidobacteriota bacterium
GCCGATGTCGTCCGGGCACCGCTCGGCGTAGCAGCCGGTGACGACGATCTTCGCTGCCGGGTTGAGGCGCGCCACGCGCCGGATGGCGGTTCGCGCCGCCTGGTCCGCGGCGGCGGTGACGGTGCAGGTGTTGACGACGACGAGGTCGGCCGACTCGGGCGCGGCGCCGACGCCTCCGTCCTCGATCAGCCGGCGCTCGATCCGGCACGCGTCGGCCTGGTTGGTCCGGCAGCCGAAACTGAGGACTGCGTATCTCATTGGAGCAGGATTCAGGAGTCGGGATTCGGGAATCAGGAGGGAGTGCCCCCGGCGCGCGCGGAGGCGGCTTCGAGCCGAATCCTGAATCCTGACTCCCGAATCCTTCAGCTCTTCATCTTCTCCGCCGCTCTCTCGACCTTCTCGGCCAGCTTCGCCTTGTACTGATCGAGCCTGGCGGCCATCGCCTCGTCGCCGACGGCGAGGATCTGGGCGGCGAGCACGGCGGCGTTCACCGCGCCGGGCTTCCCGATCGACACGGTGGCCACCGGCACGCCGGGCGGCATCTGCACGGTGGACAGCAGCGCGTCGAGCCCCTTGAGGGCCGACGAGTCGATGGGCACGCCGATGACCGGCCGCGTCGTGTGCGCGGCGATCATGCCGGCCAGGTGGGCCGCGGCGCCGGCGCCGACGATGAAGACCTTCACGCCGCGCGCGGGGGCCTCGTCGAGCAGGCGCTGGACGCGGGCCGGCGACCGGTGCGCCGACGCCACGGTCATCTCGCACGGGATGCCGAACTCGGCGAGCGTGTCCACGGCGGCCTGCATCACCGGCGCGTCGGAATCGGACCCCATCAGGATCAGGACGGAAACTCTGGACATATCAGATCCCATACTGCGCCATCCGGTCGTGTCATCGCCCGTGGCCGCACGGGCCTGAAGGCCTGCGCCGACCGTCGAACCGGGGCAGCACGGTCGGTGTCGGTGACACCGCTGCCGAGGATCGTCGGCAAGCTCACGGCTTCAGCCGTGAGCGGCTCTGATTGCCTTCTGCCCGATATCCTTCCGCATGAACGCCCCGTCGAACGCGATCCGGCGGGCGCCTTCGTAGGCGCGCGAGACGGCCTGGCGGTAGTCCTGCCCTTCGCCCACCACCGTCAGCACCCGGCCGCCGGCGGTGACGATGTCGTTCCCGCGCCGCGCGGTCCCGGCGTGGAAGACGACGACGCCCGGCACCGACGCCGCGGCGCCCAGGCCGCTGATCGGCTTGCCCGTCTCGTACTTGTCCGGGTAGCCGGCCGAGGCGATCACCACGCCGACGCGCGGCCACTCGCGCACGCGGCAGGTGTCCTGGCCCAGGCGCCCGGCGGCCGCGTCGCGCAGCAGCGGCGCCAGCTCGCCGTCGATCATCGGCAGCACCACCTGCGCCTCGGGGTCGCCCATGCGGACGTTGAACTCGACCACCTTCGGCCCGTCGGCCGTCAGCATCAGGCCGGCGTAGAGGAAGCCGCGGAACTCGCGCCCCTCGGCGCGCATCCCCTCGATGACCGGCATGACGATCGTGTCGCGCACCCGGTCGAGCATCGCGTCGTCCACGAGCGGGCTCGGCGCGAACGCCCCCATGCCGCCCGTGTTCGGCCCCTGGTCGTTGTCGAAGGCGCGCTTGTGGTCCTGCGCCGTGGGCAGCAGCACGGCGCGGCGGCCGTCGGTCAGCGCGAAGACCGACGCCTCCTGCCCCTCCATGAACTCCTCGATGACGATGCGCGCGCCGGCGTCGCCGAAGCGGCGATCGACCATCATCGCGCGGATGGCCACGCTGGCGTTGAGCTGGTCGGTCGCCACGACGACGCCCTTGCCCGCGGCCAGGCCGTCGGCCTTGATGACCACCGGGTACCCGAACTGCCGGGTCGCGAGGACGGCCAGGGCGACCTCGGGCGACTCGCAGATCTGGCAGCGGGCCGTCGGCACACCGTGCCGCGCCATGAACTGCTTGGCGAACGCCTTGCTGGACTCCAGCTCGGCGGCCAGCCGGGTGGGGCCGAGGAGGAGCCGGCCGGCGGCGGCGAACCGGTCGGCGACGCCGCGCGTCAGGGGGACCTCGGGGCCGACCACCGTCAGGTCGGCCGCCTCACGCTCGGCGAGAGCCAGGACGGCCTCGGGATCGCCAGCCTCGACCGGCGTCACGCGGGCGCACTGTTCGATGCCGGCGTTCCCCGGCGCGCAGACGACCTCGCCGACGCTGCCGTCGCGCGCCAGCCGCCACGCCAGGGCGTGCTCGCGGGCGCCGGACCCGATGACCAGGAGTTTCATGAGGATTCGCGAAGCGGCGTTATGTCGTTCACGACGAGGCGGTTAGGCGGCCATCCCGACGCCTGGCGGGCCCGGGGCGCCGGCGAGCGCCGATTGACTCTGCCTCTCATTGGGCCTAGAATCCGCGGCTACTTGTGTTAGCCTAGCATATTCCGGCGATTTAGCCGGGTTCACACGTCGTGCCAGCCTGGCCGGTGAGGGGGTGTTCGAGGGCGTGGCTGAAGTCAAAGTGCAGGAAGGCGAATCGGTCGAGAGTGCCCTTCGGCGGTTCAAGCGGAAGGTCCAGCAGGAAGATATCATCAAGGATATCAAGAAGCATTCCTTCTACCTGAAGCCTGGGGACAAGCGTCGGGCCAAGCAGGCGCTGGCGCGCAAGCGGAGCCGCAAGAAGCTCCGGCGCGAGCTGGAGTAGCAGGAACGGGGGGATCCATCGATGGAATTCCAGGACAAGGTGCTGCACTGCGTGGACTGCGGCGCGGAGTTCGTCTGGACGGCGGGTGAACAGCTGTTCTTCGCCGACAAGAACTTCAAGAACGAGCCCAAGCGGTGCAAGGCGTGCAAGACCAAGCGGGCCAGCCGTCCGGCCGGAGCCGGGCAGGCCCGCGAACGTGTCGAAACCCAGGCGACCTGCTCGGAATGTGGACGTGTGACCACGGTTCCGTTCAAGCCGACCCAGGGGCGCCCGGTCTATTGCCGCGAGTGTTTCCAGCAGCGGAAGTTCGCGGGGGCTGGCGGAAGCGGCGTGTAGGGAATTTTCATCGGGAGACCAAAGAGGGTCGCGCCACGGCGCGGCCCTTTTTCTTTTTGCGGCGGCGCGGGCGGGTGACGTGAGCGGCGACGGTCCGCCGGCCGGGAAGCCGGCACGGCCTCGTCGCCCGCCGAACGGCTGTTGTTGACGCTGTTTTTGGCGCTACGATAAGATGAGTCGCTCCGGAGAGCGAGTGCGCGAGGCACCGGTCGCCGAACTGGCGATCCGTATCACGCCGTGAGGCGGGAGGTGTTGGCGACATGCATATTCAAGAACGAGCCATCGGAGACGTGACCGTCATCGACGTCAACGGCAAGTTGACGCTCGGCGAGGGCCAGGAGATGCTGCGGGACAAGGTGAACAGCCTGATCCAGCAGGGGCAGCGCAAGCTCCTCCTGAACCTCGCGGAGGTTCCGTACATCGACAGCACGGGCCTTGGCGTCGTGGTGGGGGCCTATACGACGGTGAGCCGCCAGGGCGGCGCGCTGAAGCTGGTCAACCTGACCAAGCGGATCCAGGACCTGCTGGCGATCACCAAGCTGCTGACGGTGTTCGAGACGTACGACACCGAGGCGGAAGCGATCAACAGCTTTGGTCCGAAGGGCGCCTGATCCCCCTTCCCGCGCTTGCATGGCGCGTCAGCCCCTCGTGGAGCCCGTGAGCCGGGACGTTTCCGCCGCCGGAAGCGTCCCGCGCCGATCCCGTCTGGCCGCCCTGGCCGTTTCGCTCCGGCCGGGCCAATGGACCAAGAACCTCGTCGTGTTCGCCGGCCTGCTCTTCGGCCGGCAGCTCTTCGACCCGGCCGCGCTGGCCAAGGCCTGCGCGGCCTTCGCGATTTTCTGCGGGCTGTCCGGCGTCGTGTACCTGTTCAACGACGTCGCCGACCGGGACGCCGACCGGCAGCACCCGCTCAAGTGCCGGCGGCCGATCGCCGCCGGCGAGCTGTCGCCGGCGTTCGCGGTCTCGACGGCGGTCGTCCTGGCGGCCGTCGCGCTCGCGGCCGCGTTCTGGCTGCGGCCGGCGTTCGGCCTGACGGCGCTCGCGTACGTCCTGCTGCTCGGCGCCTACTCGGCGCGCCTGAAGCACGTCGTCATCCTCGACGTGCTGACGATCGCGATCGGGTTCGTGCTGCGGGCGGTGGGCGGGGCGGTGGCGATCGACGTCGCGATCAGCCACTGGCTGCTGGTGTGCACGGTCCTGCTCGCGCTGTTCCTGGCGCTCAGCAAGCGGCGCCACGAGCTGACGCTGCTGGCCGAGGGGGCCACCGGGCACCGGCGCATCCTCGGCGAGTACAGCCCGTACCTGCTCGACCAGATGATCGGCGTGGTCACCGCGTCCACGCTGGTCGCGTACATGTTCTACACGATCAGCCCCGAGACGATGCGGTACTTCGGCACGCCGTACCTCGCGCTGACGATCCCGTTTCCGCTCTACGGCATCTTCCGCTACCTCTACCTGGTGCACCAGCGAGAGGGGGGCGGCAGCCCGGCGGAGATGCTCGTGACCGACCTCCCGCTGCTGCTCTGCGTGGCGCTGTGGGTGGCGATGGTCGCCGTGATCATCTATGGCCCGTGGCGGGGACCCGCCGCGTTCGGGCCGCTTCGGTAACCGGGCCGGCGTCCGGTGTGCCCGCGCCGGCCTGGAACAACAGGCACGACTGCTGATTCGACGCTGATGGCCGATTTCAACTCCCGTTCAGACTCGGTGGACGTCGCCCAGATCATGCAGCGCATCCGCGCGCGGATCCGGGAGCGGCGAGGCCCCGACGACACCGACCGACAGGTTCGCGAGCTCGCGGCCGAGAGGCTCGAGGCCATCCTCGGCGCCCGCCCGGCGTCGGCCGGACGCCTCGCCGACCTCGGGCGCGGCAGGGACCCCTCGTCCGAAACCTACACGTTCGACGACGCCTCGCTGCTCGGCAGCCCCGGCTCGCCGCTCCGGTTCGTCCGCCGGCTGCTGCGGCCCGTGCTCAGGCTGCTCGTCAGCCCGGACGAGCTGGTCCGCGCGCTGCACCTGCAGTCGGAGATCAACGCCCGGCACGACCGGTTCGAGCAGGCGGCGTACCAGGTGATCGAGAGCCTGGTGATCGAGACCACGCGCCTCGAGGTCGAGGTGAAGAAGCTCGAGATGCGGATCGAGTCGCAGTCGGCCCGCTTCGACTTCGCC
>JAJXZZ010000251.1 GCA_021779795.1 Acidobacteriota bacterium
GAACGCGTGCACGCTCTACGGTTACTGGGCCTTCACCCAGTGGGTGCCCGCCTTCCTCGAGCTGCCGACCGCGCGCGGCGGCCTCGGGCTCGGGTCCTACAAGACGCTGCTCATCGTGGCGATGAACGTCGGCATGTGGTTCGGCTACGTGACGTTCGGCGTCGTCAGCGACCGGGTGGGGCGCAAGCGCACCTACGTGACCTACGTGCTCGCGGCCGCCTTCTTCGTGATGGCCTATGCCTCGCTGCGGTCGCCGATGGCGCTGCTGCTGCTCGGGCCGCTGGTCGGCTTCTTCGGCGCGGGCTACTTCAGCGGCTTTGGCGCCGTCACTGCCGAGATCTACCCGACCTCCATCCGCGCGACGGCGCAGGGGTTCACCTACAACCTCGGCCGCGTCGCCAGCGCGGCGGCGCCGTGGGTCGTCGGCTCCCTGGCCGACTCCCGGGGGTTCGCCGCGGCATTCGCCACGGCGGCGGGCGCCTTCGTGCTCGCGGCCGTGGCGTGGATTTGGATCCCCGAGACCAGGGGGAGAGTGATCGAGTAGGGCGCTCGCCTGGTCGCCTCGCCGCTTGTCGCCGGCTGGGAAACGACAATGTCCGCCGCCGGTGCGACTAATTCCTACCCGCTCCCCCGATTTCCCCCCTCGTTGGAACTGTTTTGGAACTTCTTTGGCGCCCCGTAAGGACAGGCTGCCACGCCTGCCGCTATCTTCGACGCTTGCAGGGCCAATCCGGCCTCCACGCGCAACCCGGAATTCGGGAGGAGCGATATGAGGAAAGCGGTTCTGTTGGGTGTGATTGCGGTCTTCCTGCTTGGCTGGGCGCCGGTCGTCTGCCGGGCCCAGGGTGTTCGGGGACTATGCGAGCGGCGCGGCGCCGAAGGGCGGCTGGAGCGTGCCTCCGGGCCAATACGGCCTGATCGCCAGCTACGCGGACTTGTTCCTGGCGCACGGGCCGGCGGCCATTTCCTGGACTGCGTTGATGCCTGCCCAGGGCGACGCCGACCAGACGCCCTTGCTGGCGAACTTCTTCATCGTGGACGTTCGGTCGACCACGGTTTTCAGTGCAGGGCACCTGGCGGGGGCGGTCAACATCCCGTATGCCGACCTCGCCAAGCCGTGGAACCTTGCTGTCCTGCCGACGGACCAACCCATCCTTGTCGTCTGCGCCTCGGGGCCGATGTCGGCCCAGGGGGCGGCTATCCTCGGGATGCTGGGTTACAACGCGCGATTCCTCCTTGGAGGCATGGCCGTCCCCATCGCAGCCGGTTACACCTTGGTGACCGGGCAGTAGCCCGGTCCTGCTCACCGGCGCCGTCACCCGCACGGCGGCGCCGGTGAGCGTCGGAGTCTTGGCCGGTTGGCGCGGGGGCCGCGGGGGCCGCCGCGCCCGCCGGCCGTCAATCGGCGGGTAGCGTGCCTGCCGGCGGGAGCTTGTCCGGGTCCCGCCGGAACACCAGGTACGAGTAGACCACCAGGCCGACGCTCCCGCCGACCAGGCCGGTCGTCAGGACGAAGAACGCGACCCGCGAGCCGATGAAGGCGCTCGCGACGGTGGCGAATCCGACCAGCACGAACACCCAGCCGCCGGCCCGGTGCGTGCGCACCCACGACGTCTTGCTCGACAGCGTCCACGGCGTCCGGATGCCGACGAACCAGTTCGGCCGGACCTTGCCGAGCGCGCCGCCGATGACGATGGTGAGGATGCCCATGGCAAAGGGCGCGAGGAACCCCATGTTCACCCGGCCGTGCCAGATCCAGGCCAGCGCGGCGCCGTGGATGGCGGCCAGCAGGCCGAGCACGCCGATCCGGATGGCCGCGTAGGCGCCGGGGAACCGGCCGTAGTTCGCCCGCCCGGGGTCGATGCGCGGCAGCACCAGCATGAGCACGTAGAGGCCCAGCGCGACGAGCGGCAGCAGCAGCAGCCCCTCGAACCTGCCGCCGAACCGATCGGGCTGGCCGGCGAGACCCCAGTGCACGGGGATCCGGTTCGGCGCGTTCGGCCAGGCGGCCAGCGCCGCTCCGAACATGGCCGCCAGCAGGATCCACTGCGGGACTTCGACCTTCCACTTGATGTTCATCGGCGTGCTCCGCGCGCCTTTCGGCCCGCTCCAAGGGCTTCCATCACCCCGGCCACCGCGTCCTCGAAGGCCGACGCGTTGAGACTGTAGACGATCGACGTCGCGCGCTTCTCGGAGACCACCAGGCCCGCGTGCCTGAGCACCGAGAAGTGGCCCGAGAGGGTGGACTTGGCCAGCGGAAAGCGGTCGGCGATCTCGCCGGCCGTCATGTCGCGCTCCCGCAGGATGCGCAGGATCTCGCGGCGTGTCGGGTCGCCGAGCGCGAAGAAGATGTCGTTGATGCCCATGGCCGTCCGCCCGAGAGCGGCCGCAAGATCGGCCGCACGTTTCGGTCGTTGGCGAACAAGTGAATTATGGCGCGCCGCCGCCGGGCTGTCAACCGAAGTCGTCCGCGGGGAAGGGCCGAGCCGCCCCGGGTGAAGCGCCGGCCGGGGCATGGGCCTGTCGTGAGGCGCTGACCGCGGTATACTGCGGGTCCCCTGGGTCTCGTGGCCAGATGAGCAAGCAGAAGACCACGCCGGTCGTGCCGGCTGCCCGTCGCGCGAAGAAACGCCCGAACCGGGCCGGTGCGTCCGGCGAGGTGTCCGGCCGGCGGCCATCGGCCGCCGCCCGGCTCGAACGCCTCCGCTTCCTGCTGTTCGCGGCCGCCCTGGTGGCGGCCACGCTGGCCGCCTACGAGCCGGCGTGGCACGGCAGCCCGGTCTGGGACGACGACGCCCACATGACGCGCGCGGACCTGCAGGGGGCCGACGGCCTGCGGCGAATCTGGGTCGAGCCGGGCGCGACGCAGCAGTACTACCCGCTGGCGCACTCGGCCTTCTGGCTCGAGCACCGCCTCTTCGGCGACGACACGTTCGGCTACCACCTCGTCAACGTCCTGCTGCACGCGCTGTCGGCCCTGCTGCTGGCGCTCATCCTGCGGCGGCTCGGCGCGACCTGGTGGTGGCTGGCGGCCTGCCTGTTCGCCCTGCATCCGATCGAGGTCGAGTCGGTGGCCTGGATCTCGGAGCTGAAGAACGTCCTGTCGGGCGCCCTGTACCTTGGCGCGGCGCTCGTCTACCTGCGGTTCGACGAGTCGCGGGGGAGGGGCGCGTACGCCGCGGCCCTCGTCCTGTTCGTCCTCGCGCTGCTCGCCAAGTCGGTCACCGCCACGCTGCCGGCCGCGCTGCTGGTCGCCTTCTGGTGGCGGAGCGGGCGGATCGGGTGGCGGCGCGACGTCGTGCCGCTGCTCCCGTGGTTCGCGGTCGGGATCGGCGCGGGGTTGGGCACGGCGTGGGCCGAGCGGACGCTCATCGGCGCGCGGGGCGCGACGTTCGATCTCACGCTGATCGATCGCGGCCTGGTGGCCGGGCGGGCGTTCTGGTTCTACCTGGCTTCGCTGGCCTGGCCGGCGAACCTCGCCTTCGTCTACCCGCGATGGCGGATCGACCAGGCGGCCTGGTGGCAGCACCTCTTCCCGCTGGCCGCCGTCCTGCTGGCGGGCGCGTTGTGGATGCTGCGGCGGCGCACCCGCGCGCCGCTGGCGGCCATCCTGTTCTTCGGCGGCACGCTGGTGCCGGCGCTCGGCTTCGTGAACGTGTACCCGTTCCGGTACTCGTTCGTCGCCGACCATTTTCAGTACCTGGCGGGCATCGGCATCTTCGCGCTCGTCGCGGCCGCCCTTGGGACCGCCGCCGCGCGCGTCACGACGCGCCAGGCGGCCGCGGCCGCGGTTGCCGCGGCCGTGATCGTCGTGCCCGTCACCGTCGCCACCTGGAACCAGAGCCGGGACTACGAGAGCGCGGAGGCGCTCTACCGCGCCACCCTCGAACGGAACCCGGCGGCCTGGCTGGCGCACAACAACCTGGGCTACCTGCTGCTCGGCCGCGGCGAGAACGAAGAGGCGAAGGCGCACTTCCGGAGCGCGCTGGCGCTGAACCCCGATTACGCCGAGGCGCACAACAACATGGGCTACTCGCTGCAGGCCGAGGGGAACCTCGAGTCGGCCGCGGCGGAGTTCCGCGAGGCGATCCGGCTCGAGCCGAATTACGCGGAGGCGATCAACAACCTCGGCGCCGCGGAAGAGCGGCTGGGGCGCCTGCAGGACGCCCGGGCCGACTACGAGAGGGCCCTGGCGCTGCGCCCGCGGTTCCTCCAGGCGCGCGTCAACCTCGGCATGGTGCTCGTGCGGCTGGACAAGCCGGCCGAGGCGCTGCCGTACCTGTCGGCGGTGGCGGACGCCCTGCCCGACGACCCCGACGCCCACCAGGCGCTGGGCGTCGCGCTGCAGCGGTTGGGGCGGCACGACGCCGCCATCGCGCAGTTCAGGGCCATCGTCCGGCTCGAGCCGGGGGCCGCCGCGCCGCACGTCACCGTGGGCAACGCGCTCTATCTGGCCGGGCGGCTCGAGGAAGCGGTGGGCGAGTACCGGGCGGCGATTGCCATCGACCCCGGGTCGGCGGAAGCGCAAAAATACCTGAACGCGGCGCTCGACCGCCTCGGTGAGCGTTAGAGCGTTAACGATCGGAGCGGTTTTGGCGCGCTGAACGTTTTCTGTTACACAATTGTAATTGCCACATGAAGGACCGCGAAGGACAGGACGACCGCTCCACTCCCTGCGGGATCCCCTACGGGGTCGTGCGTCGCTACGACCAGATGGCGCTGGCACGCGCCGTCGACTCGCTCTACGCCGCGTTCGAGCCGTACGCGCTCAATGACCGGATCGACTTTTGCCCGCACTGCGAGCTGGACGCGTCGGAGCGGCAGCTTCACGTCCGCCCGCTGCGCGAGATGACCTGGGCCGACCTGGCGGTCTACTGTCCCAGGGCCGTGACGACGTTCGGGGACGAATTCGACCTCAGGCACTTCCTCCCGCGCATCCTCGAGCTGTACGTGACCGACCACCGGGGCGCGCCGTGCTGCCTCTTTGTCATGTTCGGCAAGCTCGAGCAAGGGGCCTGGGCCGACTGGCCGGCGGGGGAGAGGGAAGCGGTCCGAGTGTTCATCGAGGCCTGGCGGCACGCGCTGACCGGCGCGGCCAGGACCTCGGAAGACGCCGCCTGGGAGCTGGACGAACTCCAGTCGGCGATGCTCGCCCTGTAAGCCCGCGCCCACCCGCCC
>JAJXZZ010000252.1 GCA_021779795.1 Acidobacteriota bacterium
CTCCGGCGCCGACGGCAGCCTCGGCGGCATGCAGGCCCGCGACATCGACCTGCAATACGCCACCGACGGCCGGACGCTCGAACGTGCCGTGCTGCAAGGCGGCGCGACCGTCGACCTGGCGGGCGCGGCCGGCGCGCCGGGCCGGCGCCTGTCGGCCGACACGGTCGATGTCGCGCTGGCGCCGGGCGGGACGGTCACCGGCCTCCTCGCCAACGGCCGCGTCCGGCTCGACGTGCCCGCCGAGGGCACCGGCCCGGCGCGCGCCATCCGGGCCGACGCGCTCCGGGCCCAGGGGGCGCCCGGCACCGGCCTCAGCTCCGCCGTCTTCGACGGGGCCGTGACCTTCCGGGAGTCGCCGAGGCCGCCCGCCGCGGCCCGCGTCGCGACGGCCGCCTCGCTCGTGATGGCGCTCGAGGGCGGCTTCGGCCGGATCGGCTCGGCGCACTTCGGCGGGGGCGTCCGCTTCCAGGAGGAGGACCTGGCCGCGGCGTCGCGCGAGGCCGACTACCAGGTGTCCGCGGCCGCGCTGCGCCTGTCGGGCGGCGGCGCCGCCGACGGCCGCAGGCCGACGGTCGTGGACCGGCAGACCGCGATCGAGGGGGACCGGATCGACGTCGCGTTCGACGACCGCACGGTCGAAGCCGCCGGCTCGGTGCGCACCGAGACGAGGGCCCGGGGCGCGAAACCCGGCACGCCCGGCGGCCAGACGCCCGACCGCCTGCCGGCCATGTTCGAGGCCGGCCAGCCGGTGCACGGCGCCGCCGACCGCCTGGTGTACGACGGCCGGGCGTCCACCGCCGTCTACAGCGGGAGCGCGGGCCTCTGGCAGGACGCCTGCTCCATCCGCGCCGATCGCATCGAGATCGACGAGCGGACGGGCAGCCTCGTCGCGCGGGGAAGCGTCGTGTCGGACATGCGCCTCGAACGGGCCGGGGCCAAGCCCTCGGCGAAAGATCCGCCGCGGTCGGTGGCGGCGGCGCCCGAACTGGTGTACGACGACGCGGCGCGGCGGCTGACCTACGACAAGGGCGCGCGCCTGGACGACGCCGAGGGGGACCTCACGGCGGACCGGATCGCGCTCTTCCTGGCGGGCGAGGGGCGCCGGCTGGCCCGCCTCGAGGCGGACGGGCGGGTCGCGCTCCGGACGGCCGGGGGGCGGCGGGCGACGGGCGAGCGCCTGGTCTACCTCGCCTCGGCCGAGCAGTACGACATGCAGGGGACGCCCGTGACGCTCGACGACGAAATGGGCAAAACTACGGGCAATTCTTTGACTTTCTACAGATCGGCTGCTAGGATCGTCGTCGACGGACGCGAGCGGAAACGCACGCAACTGCAGCGCGACATCAAGCGTTGAGCGTGATCGTGTCGACTGAATGGCCACTCTTCGGACCCAGGCGCTGACCAAGTCGTACGGCGGCCGCACCGTGGTGCGCGGCGTCAGCCTCGACGTGGCGTCCGGAGAGGTGGTCGGCCTGCTCGGGCCGAACGGGGCGGGCAAGACCACGACGTTCTACATGACCGTCGGGCTGACCGCCCCCGACTCGGGCCGCGTCCTGCTCGACGGCCACGACGTCACGGACGATCCGATGTACGTCCGGGCGCGCAAGGGCATCGGGTACCTGCCGCAGGAGCCGTCGATCTTCCGCGGGCTCACCGTCGAGCAGAACATCCTGGCCATCCTCGAGACGCTGCCGATCGACGGCCGGGCGCGGCGGGCGCGGCTGCCCGAACTGCTGGCCGAGCTGGGCCTGACGCCGCTGGCCGGGGCGCCGGCCTACACGCTGTCGGGCGGCGAGCGGCGTCGGGTCGAGATCACGCGCGCGCTGGCCGTGTCGCCGCTGTTCATCCTGCTCGACGAGCCGTTCGCCGGGATCGACCCGATCGCCGTCGCCGACATCCAGACGATCATCTTCCACCTGAAGGCGCGCGGCATCGGCGTGCTGGTCACCGATCACAACGTCCGCGAGACGCTCCGGATCACCGACCGCGCCTACATCGTGCGCGACGGCTCGATCCTCCGCAGCGGCACGCCGGCGCAGCTCGCGGCCGACGAGGACGTGCGGCGGATTTACCTCGGGCCGGACTTCAGGTTGGACTAATATGGATCACGGCCCGCGGACGCGGGCCACCAGGCCATGGCGATTCACCAGAAGCTGCAGACCAAGCTCGCCCAGAAGCTGATCCTGACGCCCTCGCTCCAGCAGGCGATCAAGCTGCTGCCCATGTCCACGCTGGAACTGGGCGAGATGCTCACGCAGGAGATGGTCGAGAACCCGATGCTCGAGGAGGTCCCGGCCGAGGACCTGCAGGCGAGCGAGGCCGCGGCGGCCGCCGAGAAGGCCGAGGAGCCCCCCAAGGAGCAGAAGACCGACGCCTGGGACGACCAGGACTACGAGTACTTCTTCGGCGACTACCTCGACGACGGCTACCGCCCGCGGGCGCAGCAGGAGGTCAAGGAGCTGCCGCCGATCGAGAACACCCTCTCGACGTCCACCTCGCTCTCCGACCACCTGCTCTGGCAGCTGTCGATCCAGACGAGCGACGACACGCTGCGCGAGATCGGCACGGCGATCGTCGGCAACCTCGACGACGACGGGTACCTCGTGGCCTCGGTGGACGAGATCGCGGCGATGGGGACGTGGCCGATCGCGTCGGTGGAGCGGGCGCTGGCGCTGGTCCAGGGCTTCGACCCGATCGGCGTGGCCGCGCGCGACCTCCAGGAGTGCCTCTCGCTGCAGGTCAGGCACCTCGGCCTCGAGGGCACGCCCACCGAGAAGATCGTCACCGAGCACCTGCGGCTGCTGCAGAACCACCAGGTGCCCGAGCTGGCGAAGAAGCTGGGGCTCTCGGTCGACGAGCTGAAAGAGCACATCGCGATCATCCAGCACCTCGACCCGAAGCCGGGCAGCCGCTACAACCGGCCGGCGTCGCAGTACGTGACGCCCGACGTGACGGTGGTCAAGGTGGAGGACCAGTACGTGGTGCTCCTCAACGAGGAGGGGCTGCCGCAGCTCCGGATCAGCCCGGCCTACCGCCGGCTGCTCGACAAGGGGGGCGACAACAGCGAGGAGACGCGGGCGTACGTCAAGGACAAGTTCCGGTCGGCGCTCTGGCTGATCAAGTCGGTCGAGCAGCGGCAGAAGACGATCTACAAGGTCGCCACGAGCATCGTGAACTTCCAGCGGGACTTCCTCGACCACGGCATCGAGCACCTGCGGCCGCTGGTGCTGCGCGACGTGGCCAACGACATCGGGATGCACGAGTCCACGGTCAGCCGCGTCGTCACCAACAAGTACATGCACACGCCCCAGGGCGTGTTCGAGATGAAGTTCTTCTTCCACAGCGGCATCAGCAGCTCGTACGGCGAGAGCGTGTCGTCGGTGACGATCAAGCAGCGCATCCGCAAGATCATCGAGGGCGAGGATCCGCGCCACCCGCTGAGCGACTCGAAGATCGTCAGCCTCCTCCAGCAGGAGGGGCTGGTGCTGGCCCGCCGCACGATCGCCAAGTACCGCGAGGAGCTGAAGATTCCCACGTCCAACCAGCGCAAGGTGCTGTACTGACCGTAGCCTATGCGACTCGAACTGACCGGCCGTCACGTCGAGATCACCCCCGAGCTGCGGAAGCTGGTCGAGAAGCGGCTGGCCAAGCTGGACCGCCTGCTCGCCGGCGGCATCGTGTCCGTGCAGGCGGTGCTGACGCTCGAGAAGTACCGCCACACGTCCGAGTTCACCGTGCACGCGCGCGGGGACCGGTTCCTCCACGCGCTCGAGCACACCAACGCGTGGGAGTCCTCGGTCACCGCCGCGGTCGGCAAGATCGAGCAGCAGCTCACGCGCGTGAAGGGGAAGTGGCAGGAGCGCAAGCGCCGGGCGGCGTCGGCGCGCCTGGCGCCGGCCGAGCCGGCCGCCCCCGCGCCGGAGCCGAAGGCCCTCCGGGTGCGGCGCGCGCCCCGCTACCCGGTGAAGCCGATGACGGTCGACGAGGCGGCGCTCGCGCTCGACTCGGGCGACGACGCGTTCCTGGTGTTCCGGAACGCCGCGACCGACGCGATCGGCGTGATGTACCGCCGCAAGGACGGGCAGCTGGGGCTCATCGAGCCCGAGCGCTGAGGCCGCGGCTGGTCGCCACCCGATGAGCATCGCGATTCCAGGCGTGAGCGTCGGCGCGCTCCTGCGGAGCCGATCGGAGGCGGTGGGCCTCCCGCTCGTCCTCGTCTCGGGCGCCTCGGGCCTCGAGCGCCAGATCACCACGCCGCACATCCAGAAGACCGGCCTCGCGCTGGCCGGCTTCGACGCGTACCTCTCGCCGGGGCGGATCCTGATCCTGGGCGAGAGCGAGATCCGCTACCTCGAGAGCCTGCCGTCCTCCTCGGCCGTCGACGCGCTGCGCCGGACGTTCTCGCACCAGATCCCCGCGGTCCTGGTCACCAACGGCCTGCCGGCGCCGGCCGAACTGCGCATCGAGGCCGATCGGGCGGGCGTGCCGCTGCTCTCGACGACGGTGCCCACCGCGTACGCGATCGCGAAGGTCAGCGCGCTCCTGGAGGACTCGCTGGCGGAGCGGACGATCATGCACGCGGTCCTGATGGACATCCTGGGCCTCGGCGTGCTGATCGTCGGCGAGAGCGGCATCGGCAAGAGCGAGTGCGCGCTCGACCTGATCGTCCGCGGCCACCGCCTGATCGCCGATGACACGGTGGAGATCCGGCGCCGCGCCGAGAGCGTGCTGATCGGCACCTGCCCCGACCTGACGCGCCACCACATGGAGGTCCGCGGCCTGGGCCTGATCAACATCAAGGACCTCTTCGGCGTGGCCGCCACCCGGTCGTCCAAGCGCGTCGAGCTGGTCGTGCAGCTGGAGCGCTGGGAGCCGGGGCGCGAGTACGAGCGGCTCGGCCTCGACGACCTGCACTACGAGATCCTCGGCCTGCGGGTGCCGCTGCTCAGGATGCCGGTCGCGCCCGGGCGCAACGTCGCGATCCTCGTCGAGGTCGCCGCGCGCAACCAGCTGCTGCGCTCGCGCGGGCACCACGCCGCCCGCAAGCTGGCGGCGCGCCTCGAACGCCAGCTGCGCGGGCTCGACGAGGACGAGAGCGGCGACGTGCCGCCCGACCCGGGCGAGGAGGAGCCGTGAAGCG
>JAJXZZ010000253.1 GCA_021779795.1 Acidobacteriota bacterium
AGCGCAGGGCTGAAGCGGTTAGCGCAGGGCTGAAGCGGTTAGCGCAGGGCTGAAGCGGTTAGCGCAGGGCTGAAGCGGTTAGCGCAGGGCTGAAGCGGTTAGCGCAGGGCTGAAGCCCTGCGGTATCCGAGGTCGATTGACGGTTCGAACTGGACGGCGGGCGGGACTACCGCCCGGGCGTGTCGTTGCTGAACGAGAAGAACCCGCTCACGTTCTCGGCCAGGAGCTGCGCGAACGGCTTGTCCAGGCTCGAGCGGATGGCCACGTAGCACTCGTCGCACGCGTTGTGCGCGGTGAACTCGCGCACCATCTTCGGCTGTTCGCCGAGCTCGTATCGCTTGAACTGCATCGAGCAGGGCTGCAGCTTGCCGTCGCACGTCACGACGAGCCACCGCAGACCGGCCTTGCATCCGGGCGTCCCGCCGGTCTCGAAATACTTCTGCGTGGCGTCGAGCGTCGTGAGCGAGTTGGTGACCCAGCGGCTGTTGATCCGGGTCTTCAGGCGCGCCAGCTCGCTGCGCAGCGTGTCGAGCTGCTCGGTCGTCGTCAGGAAGTAGTCGCGGCAGCCGGTGCGGCGCGGGGAGTAGGCGCTGTAGTTGATGTTGACGCCCCACTCCTTCGCCTTGTCGGCCGCGGCGTTGATGTGCTCGACGTTCTCGGACGTGATGCAGTTGTTCAGGCAGATGTTGTCGTAGCCGAGCTTCGCGGCCTCGGGCACGATCCGGCTCAGGTGCTCGTACAGGCCGGCGTGGCCGCGGAAGTCGTCGTGCCGCTCGTCCGGGAAGTCCAGGCTGACGCTGAACTGATCGACGCCCGCCTCGCACAGCTGCTTGTAGCGCTCGATGGTCATGTGCGACCAGTTCGACACCAGGATGAGGAACGGCAGGCCGTTCGGCTGGCGGATGGCCCGGATGACGTCGGCCAGATCATCGCGCATGAGCGGCTCGCCGCCCGACACCTGGACGACGACCGGCTTCAGCTCCTCCATGTACCGGCGGTAGTCGGCCGGTTTCATGTCGCGCGACATGTCGCGCAGGCCGCCGTGGTCGCAGTGCTTGCAGAAGCAGGTGCAGGCGTCGGTGACCTCGAACGAGACGACGATCGGGCGTTCGGCACGCCAGTTGAGCGAACCCTGGCGGATGATCTGCAGAGACTGGCCGAGGGGGACCTTGCGCATAACCGCCCAAGCGTACCAGACGGGCCGGGTCGAAGGCAAGCCCCATGTCGCCGTAAGCTCCATGGAATCAATCATTTCAGGGAACAAGAGACGGGCTCTGCCCGTTCAACCCGCCAGCCGGCCCGTTCGCCGCCTCCCCGCGACCGTTCGCCGCAATGCGCTACCATACGGGCATGCCATCCTTCGACGTCACCTCCGCGGTCGATCTCCAGGAAGTGGACAACGCCGTCAACCAGGCCCGCAAGGAAGTGAGCCAGCGCTACGACTTCAAGGGCTCGAAGGCGGCCATCGACTTCGACCGCGCGGCGGGCACGCTCACCCTCACGGCGGACGACGAGTTCAAGCTGCAGGCGCTGTGGGAGGTGGTCGAGACGCGGATGGTGCGCCGAAAGGTCCCGCTCAAGAACCTCAAGCGCGGCGAAATCGAGCGCGGCGCGAACGACACGGTGCGGCGCGTCATCACGCTCCAGCAGGGCATTCCCACCGAGGCGGCCCGCGAGATCGTCAAGTTCATCAAGGACCGCAAGCTGAAGAAGATCCAGCCGGCCATCCAGGGCGACCAGCTGCGCATCTCCTCCCCCTCGCGCGACGAATTGCAGTCGGTGATGGCCCTGCTCCGCGCCGAGGACTTCGGGGTGGAGCTGCAGTTTGGGAACTATCGGGAGTAGGCTCGCGGCTCGCGGCTCGCGACTTCCGGCCTGCACTTTACGCCAGACGCCTTGCGCCTTGCGGCCTGCGCCCGATTCACGCGTGACCGCTGCCTTCCGGCGACGTAGGCCGGAGTGGCCCTGAGCGGAGTCGAAGGGCCAGCCGTCACGGCACTCCCACACAGCCGCGACCCGCCGTGCGCTCACCAGCGGCCGTACGCCGCGCCCGCCATGACCGAGTGCGTCGCGACGCCGCCCGGGCCGGCCGACTGGTACGCGACAAACGGCGTCAGGTGGTTGTAGCCGCGGAGCCGCAGGTCGTAGCCGACGCCCGCCTCCCACGCCACGTGCTGGGACGTCTGGTCCGTGTAGCGGTCGCTCCGCACGATCGTGCCTCCCGCCAGCCGGAGGTGGAACGGCGACGACTTGACCGGGTAGACCCTGCCGGTCACGAACCCGCCGAGCAGTGTGATGGCGTCTTCTCTCGAGCCACCCGACCGCAGGAAGCTGGCGCTCACCTCGAGGCCGAGGGCGAACTGGTCGTTCACCATGTTGCCGAATCCGATCTTGAAGAAACCGCCGGTGTCGTTGGCCGTGATCGGAGGGCTGTCTGGGACGAGCGGCCCGGACTGCTGCACCTGGACGACGCCGCCGGCCAACTCGATCCACCACGTGCGGGGCTCCGCCGGTTGGGAGGCGCGCGAGGTCCCCGCCGCGATGAGCAGCAGCGCCAAGACCGCAGACAGCCTGAGGATTCCATGCAAAGGGATCGTGCGAGCCACCGGGTCGGCCATGAGGAGGTCCTCCTTGCCGCAGGATTAAGCAAGCCGGGGGGAAAGGTTACCGCGCCGCGAGCTGGCGCGGCGACCGGCCTGGGCCTTGAGCCGTGAGCCCTGGGCCTTCTTGTGGAGGAACGTGACGGGCCTTCAGGCTCGCGGACTCCTCCGAGCCACGCGGTTCTGGACAAAGTAGGTGAGCTGCACGCGGTTCTGCACGCCGAGCTTCCGGTAGGCGTTGTAGGTGTGCTTCTTGACCGTGTCGGGCGAGATGAACAGCCGCTCGGCCACCTCCTTGTGGCTGAGGCCGACGAGCAGCAGGTCGATGACGTCGCTCTCGCGCACGGAAAGGCCCAACGCACCCAACTCCGACTTCAGGTCCGCGGGCAGCGGCTCGGCAGGCCGGGCCACCTCGCGGCGGCGCAGGAACACCGCGAGCCACACGAGCGCCGGGTAGGCCCCACCCACTTGCACCAGCGCAATCACGGCGTCCGAGGTATGCAGGCCGGCGAGCCCCGTGACGTCGCGCACGGCCAGGTCGAACGCGATCAGTCCGCCCAACTGGAGCAGGACGAAACGGCGGAGCCCCGCGCGGTCCAGCGGGTCTTCGAGCCGCCGGACCGCCAGCAGGGCGCGGACGAGAGAGCCGTACAGGATGCCGACCTTGAACAGCAGCGTGACGACGGTGCCCGCGAAGGCAAGCGCCGCGGGCGGCGGCTCGCCGGCCAGCACGCCGCCAACCGAGGTGGCGACGCCCGCAACCGCCCACGCGCTCACGAGGGCGATGCTGAAGGCCCGGGACAGCCGGCCCCCGGTCAGCTGCGCGGTGAACGAGGCGGCGAAGTACAGCGTGCTGCCGAACGCCACCGCGAAGAGCGGCCTGGTGACGGTCTGCATCTGGCCCCACACCGCATGGGGCAGAAACTCCCAGACCAGCATGTACTGCATGACCGAGAGCATCGCGAGCGCGCCCCAGGAGGCCAGGAACAGCGCGTAGGCAGAGAGCCACGGCTGCCTGAGCCGGGCCTGCAGACGGTGCGCCGTCCATACCGCCAGGCCCGCGAGCGCCGCCACGAGGAAGAAGTAGCCGATCGCGAGTGCGCGCACGGTGAGGTTGTAGCACGCGCGGGCGCTACCCACAAAGTGGTAGACGCCAGTTTCCCACTTTCCGGCCATTGCGGGCGGGCCGCGCCCGCGCCTATTCCTGTGTGCGGACCATTCTCGCGGCGCCAGCGTGGCGCGCGAACTGGAGGGCATCATGTCCCGAACGAGAGGCGTCATCGTCGGACTCGCCGTCCTCGCGTGCCTGGCCGTGCTCGGCGCCCAGGCGCCGCAGGACGACGATTCGGTGTGGAAGGCGTTCGTGGGCTGGTTCAAGTCGGCGCCGCCGAGCGCCGGCAATCCCCTCGGCGACTATGCCGCGTCGCTGCGGGCGGCCAAGGTTCCAGAGGGCGAGATCGAGCGGCAGGTGGCGGTGGTGACGAGGATGCTGATGCGGGAACGGTCGGACTGGGTCGAACCGTACTACGACAAGATCTTCACCAGACCGCTGACCGGGGACCCCGAGACGGACAGGTTCACCACGGCTCCAAGCGCGTTCCTGGTGGAGGCCGCCAGGGACCTCGCTCCCGGCACGGCGCTGGACGCGGGGATGGGGCAGGGCCGCAACGCCGTCTACCTCGCCGGGAAGGGCTGGAAGGTGACCGGGTTCGACCTGTCGGGAGAGGCGATCAAGGCCGCCACCGTCAACGCCGGCAGAGCAGGGGTCCGGATCGAGGCGATCAAGGCCAGCTACGACGACTTCGATTTCGGCACCGCGAAGTGGGACCTCGTCGTCATGACCTTCGCGTGGGCGCCGCTGACCGACCCGGCGTTCGTGGCACGGCTCCGGGCGTCGCTGCGCCCGAACGGCCGCATCGTCTTCGAGCACCTGCTCGAGGATCCGGCCAGCCCGCGGCCTGCGCTCATGCATGCGCTGAAGCCGGGCCAGCTCCGCGAACTGTTCGCCGACTTCCGCCTGGAGCACTACGAGGAATTCCGGGGCCTCGGCGACTGGTCCGGCCCGGACACGCCGATCGTCCGCACGGTGGCGGTGAAGCAGTAGGAGGAGGCCGTCATGCGCCGCCTCTGGCCCGACATCCGCTCCGTAAACTCAGCTGGAACAGGAGGAACGCCATGACCGCGTACACGATTCGGTGGACGCCTCTCCTCGCCGTCGGCCTCGTCTGCGGTCTCGTCCAGGTCGCCGTCGGCATCGTCCTGTACCTCTCCGGCGTCTACTTCGAGCCGTGGAGCCTCCGCGTGATGACGGCGCTGCTGGCCGTGTGCATCGTGGTCGGCAACTGGTGGTACGGGAATCACGTGCTCGCCGGCCACACCAGCTACTGGAAGGCGCTGCTGGTGGGAATCGTCATCAGCGTGTCGATGGGGCTGGTGTACATCGCCTACAACGCCATCTCGGTCTGGTTCGTGTATGGGCACTTCCTCGAGGACATGGTCCAGGCGGAGTTCGCGCCGAACTCACTCTCCGGAACCT
>JAJXZZ010000254.1 GCA_021779795.1 Acidobacteriota bacterium
CCTCGGTGGCTGGCGCCGCGGGCTCGGCCGCCGCGGGCGGCGCCGCGACGTGCGGCGCGGCCCGCAGCGGGTCGGACGTCACGGCCGCGAGCACTTCCTTGTAGGCGGCCGACACGGCGTCCTTCTTGCGCCGGAGCGCGGGCATCTTCCCGTGCTTGTACTCGTGCTCGGCATCGCACGTCGCGCACCGCGTCTGCTTGATGTCGTCATCGACCATCGCGACGATGGCGTGGTCGGTGACGCGGCGCTCGCGCGGGCAGTAGTCGTCTACGATGTCACCGGGACGAAGCCGGCGCTGTTGCATGAAAGCCCCCGGAAAACTCGCTGGCGGGATTCGACGATCACTCGCAGGTTCAACAGTTCAAACAAGGCCGTTCCAGGCGCCGCCACGCGCGCGCGCCGGTTGCCGCACCGCGTGCAGCCGTTGCCGATCGCTTTTTCTCACGAACCTCGCCGCGTTGCCCGGCCCTGACGGCGGCCCGGTGACGTGCGTGGCGATGATGAGCGAAGCCGGATCGTGGGGCCGCCCGTGTGCGTCGGCGGCCGCCCGCCTCCCCCGAACCGCGGGTGAGAAACCCGGTGAGAGCGAACAGGCCACGCGGGGAGGCAACGGTACTTTACACGATTTCGGCCCCGGGCGATCCAGTCGAATTGACGAGCCGCCGCGCCGCACGCCCCCGGGGGGCCAGGCTCAGGCCTTCTCCACCATCCTCGGCGCCGCGGCCCCCACGGCCGCCCGCCACTGCCGGTAGTGCGCCACGCCCGCGTTCTTCGCCATCGCCAGGCCGAACATCGCCGCGCTGAACGCCGCGAACGCGGCCACCGCCGCGCCGAACGACAGCCGGCCGTGGAGCGGCTGGCTGGCGACGCCGTAGACAATCTCGACGTGAACCCAGTAGACGAACAGCGACGCCTGGCCGAAGCGGACCATCGGCGACGCCCGGCGCCACCGCTCGCCAAGGAGCCGCGGGCGCCGCTCGTAGAAATACAGCCCCGACAGCACGCCGGCGAGGATCCCGACGCGCAGCAGGAAGAACGCCGGGGAGCTGGTCCAGAAGTCCGAGTCGGGGTAGATCGACGGCAGGTACGACCCCGCGTAGCACGCCCCCGCGAACGCGAGGGCGACGGGCGCCATCCAGGCGTGCAGCCTCGCCTCGACCCGCTCGTCGCCCCGCATCCGATCGACGAGGATGCCGACCGCCGCCCCGGCGAGCACGAAGCCCGCCCAGGGGAAGAACGAGAAGGTGTTCCGCCCCGGCGTCGGCCGCAGGTAGGCCTGCAGCGCCAGGGGCAGCGCGCCGACCAGCGGCGAGGTGCGGACCAGCGGCGTGACCAGGGCCACCGCCAGCGCGGCGCCCCCGAGCGCGGCCAGCCGCCGCCACGTGCGCCCGCCCGCCTGCCACAGCGCCGCGGCCGCCACGATCGACGGCCCCATGACGTTGAGGATGTCCACCTTCAGCAGGCCGGCGAGCATCGCCTTCGGGTTGAGGAGGTAGGCCTGGAACCTGAAGAGGAACGCGAGGCCGAACACCTCCCACCCGCGCCGGCGCACGCGCCCGGCGGCGAGGGCGGGCCGCCCGGTCTTCCGCTCGCCCCCGCCGGCGGCCAGCACGACCGAGACGCCCGCCAGGAACAGGAACATCGGCGCGGCGAACCCGGCCAGGATCTTCGACACGACGAAGGCGGTCGTGGCGCGGTCGGCCGGCCGCGTCCACGCGTCGAGCACGTGGGCCTCGATCATGATGAGGATGGCGAGGCCGCGCATCCAGTCGATGTAGCTCAATCGGCCGCCGGCGGCTCGGGCGGGCGCGCTCATCGCTGCGGGCGATCGGCGTCGGGCGACGGCGATCCTTCGATCGTGAAGCCCACCACCAGCTCGATGTCGGGCCGGAGCGTGTTCCACACCGAGCAGTACTTCTCGCGCGACAGGTCGATCGCGCGCTCGACGTGCTCGGGCCGCATCTCGCCGGTCAGCGTGAAGTCGAGGGCGACGCGCGTGAACCGCCGCGGCTCCTCGGCCGCCCGGTGCACCGTCATCTCGGTCCGCAGCGAGTGCACGGGGTGGCGCCCGCGCGTCAGGATGTGCACGAGGTCGATGGCCATGCAGCCGGCCAGCGACAGCGCCAGGAGCTGGACCGGCGTCGGGGCGGCGTGGGAGAGGCCGTCGATGCTGATGCTGTGCTTGCCGACCTGTCCGGTGAACTGCTGTTCACCGTCCCATTCGAGCGTGGCCAGGAGTGGCGGGCGCGGTTCGGTCATCGGGCGTTCCTCGCAGGAAGTGTCCTGCCGACTGGGTCCCGACAGTATACGGCAGGTGGCCGCCGCGGGGCCCGGCGCCCGTGTTACTCTCGGACCATGGCCCCAGGACGCCGCGCCCTCGTCTTCGCCGCCGCCGTGCTGGCCGCCGCGCCGCTGCTCGCGCAGGGCCAGGCGCCGACGCTGTTCCGCTCGGGCACCAAGGTGGTGTCGCTCTACGCGACGGTGACCGAGGCCGGCCGGCTCGTGCCCGGCCTGGCGAAGGACGACTTCGAGGTCCTCGACGACGGCAAGCCGCAGCCGCTCACGGTGTTCAGCAACGAGGTCCTGCCGATCACCGTCGTCGCCATGCTCGACACGAGCGGCAGCATGACCGGCAACATGGACACGCTCAAGGCCGGCGCCGAGCAGTTCCTCATCAGGCTGCTCAAGGGCGACCGGGCCATGGTCGGCGACTTCAACGACAAGATCCAGATGCTCTCGCCGCTGACCGGCGACCGCGACGAGCTCGTCGCCTCGCTGCGCGACATCGACTTCGGGAACCCGACCCGCCTCTACGACGCGATCGCGGCCGCGCTCGACCAGTTGCGCGGCATCGACGGGCGCAAGGTCGTCCTCGTCTTCACCGACGGCGACGACACCGCCAGCCGCACGAGGTTCGGCACGGTGCTCGGCCGCGCGCAGGCCGAGGAGGTGATGGTCTACGCGATCGGCCTGCAGGGCGAGGACGTCGTCAACGGCAGGCGTGTGCGCACCAGGCCCGATCGGAGCCTGAAGAAGCTGGCGGAGGAGACCGGCGGGGGCTACTTCGAGCTGTCGAAGGCCGACGACCTGATGCCGACCTTCACGCGCGTCGCCCTCGAGCTGCACAGCCAGTACCTCCTCGGGTTCGCGCCCGAGGCGCACGACGGAAGGACCCACAAGCTCGAGGTGCGGGTCACGCGGCCGGGCATGACGGTCCGCGCGCGGAAGAGCTACGTCGCGTCGTGAACGTCCCCGGCCCGGCGCGCCGGGGTGCCGCTGAGTTCCGCGCTCAGAGGAACACCGCGCAGGCGATGGCCAGGAGCAGCAGGACGCCGACTCCCCAGTCCGCCTTGTCGTAAATGGCGCTGAACATCGCGCACCCCCTTCCCTTAGATAGACGGAAAGGCGGGGGGCCAGGTTCGCGAGGCGGCCTGTTTGCTACAATCGCCCACGCATGGACGAGGTTCGGACGATCCTCCCCGGCGACCGCCCGGCCGGCAACCTCCGCGGCACCCGCTCGATGGCGCTCGCGCGCGGCGGGATGATCGCCACCAGCCAGCCGCTCGCCTCCTCGGCCGGCCTCGACGTCCTCCGCCGCGGCGGCAACGCGGTCGATGCCGCCGTCACCGCCGCCGCCGTCCTCTCGGTCGTCGAGCCGACGATGACCGGCATCGGCGGCGACCTGTTCGCCATCGTCGCGGAGCCCGACGGGCGGCTGCGCGGGTTGAACGCGAGCGGCCCGACCGGGCGCGCCGCGTCGTGCGACGCCATGGCGCGCGCCGGCCTCGCGCGCGTTCCCTCGCGCGGGGCGCTCGCCGTCACCGTGCCGGGCGCGGTGGACGGCTGGTCGGAACTGCTCGCCCGCCACGGCACGCTCACGCTCGCCGAGACCTTGGCGCCGGCCATCGCCTACGCGCGCGACGGCTTTCCCGTGTGCGAGATCGTCGCGGGGCAGTGGCAGGACGTCGAAGGCGTGCTGGCGGCCGACGAGGGCGCCGCCGAGGTGTTCCTGCCGGAGGGCCGGGCGCCGCGCGCCGGCGAGGTGTTCCGCAACCCGGCGCTCGCCCGATCGCTCGAGCTGGTGGCGTCGGGAGGGCGCGACGCCTTCTACCGGGGCCCGCTGGCCCGAGCCATCTGCCGCCGGCTGGCCGCGCTCGGCGGGCTCGTGGACGAGGAGGACTTTGCGGCCTTCGCCGCCCGGTGGATCGAGCCGCTGCGGACGACGTTCCGCGGCTGCGAGGTCGTCGAGTTGCCGCCCAACACGCAGGGGTTCGTCGTCCTGGAGATGCTGAACATCCTCGAGGCGTACGACCTGCGCGCGATGGGCCACAACTCGGCCCCGTACCTTCACGCGATCGTCGAAGCCAAGCGCCTGGCGTTCGCCGACCGGGATGCCCACCTGGCGGATCCCGACGCCGTGGATCCCGTCCTGCTCGCGCGGCTGGTGTCGAAGGATTACGCCGCGCAGCGGCGGCGCTCGATCGACCTGGAGCGGGCGGCCGAGCATGTCCCGGCCGCGCCCGCGCCGCCGGGAGCCGGCGACACGGTGTATCTCGCCGCCGTCGATGGCCGCGGGATGGCCGTGTCGCTCATCCAGTCGCTGTTCGAGTCGTTCGGGTCGGCGGTCGTGCCGCCCGGCACCGGCATCGCCCTGCAGAACCGCGGCAGCCTGTTCGCGCTCGACCCCCGCCACGCGAACGCGCTCGGCCCCGGCAAGCGGCCGAAGCACACGCTGATTCCCGCGATGGCGCTTCGCGCCGGTCGGCCGTTCCTCTCGTTCGGCGTGATGGGCGGCGATCTGCAGCCGCAGGGCCACGTCCAGGTGCTGCTGAACCTCCTCGAATTCGGCATGACGGTGCAGGAGGCGGGCGAAGCGGCGCGCGTCCGGCACTCTCCCGAGGGGATCGCGGTCGAGTCGGGCATCGGCGACGATGCGCGGTCCGGGCTTGCCGAGCGCGGGCACCGCGTGTTCGAGTCGCGCGGCGTGTTCGGCGGCTTCCAGGGGATCCAGATCGACCGGGCGACGGGCGTGCTGATGGGCGGGTCGGACCCGCGCAAGGACGGGTTGGCGATCGGGTTCTAATCGGCGGTCGGCGGTCGGCGGTCGGCGGTCGGCGGTCGGCCGTCGGCG
>JAJXZZ010000255.1 GCA_021779795.1 Acidobacteriota bacterium
GGAGCCGAAGGCCGCCCGGACGAATTCGGTCAGTCCTCCATCCAGTCGGGAGGCGGCTGCGGACCGGGAACGATCCCCGCGATATCAGGGTCCTCGCCGTTCGGCGCCGTGGGCGAGATCGACCGACGAGCGCTGGCCTCGGCGCGGCGGGCCAGCTTCTCCTGCTGCTTCACCCGCTTGGCCTTCTCGCGCTCGCGTTTGACGATGCTGGGTTTCGGTTTCATGGTTACCTCCGGTTGGCGGGCCCGAAGCCCTTATTAAAGCATAGTCCTTCCAGTCAGGCGGTGGTCGAGCGCCGGCTCTGCCGCGGGCGCCGGCGCATGGGACGGCTCGAGCCCGAGCAGACGCCTGAATGCGATGCGCGCGATGGTCGGGCTGTTGGCCGCGAGCAGGCGCGCCCACGACCGGGCCGACCCCTGACGGAAGTAAATCCCCCTGAAGATCAGGCGCGCGACGACGAACATCACCTGCGCGTCGAACGGTTTGCCGTGCGCGCGCATCCAGCGCTCGGTCCGGCGGAAGGCGGCCGCGTCGTAGCCGAGCGCCCAGCCCTGGCGCATCTCCGCCTCCGCCTGCTCGGCGGACAGGTGCGCGAAGTCCAGCGTCGCCTTGAACGGCACCGCGCTCAGCCAGTGGGTGGGCGCGGTCAGGCGCCCGGCCGCCGCCATCCGCTCGTAGAGGGGCGTCGCGGGGAACGGGGTCAGCAGCCCGAACACGGGGAGCACGGGCGGCCAGGCTCGCACCTCGGCGTCGATGGCCCTCGCGGTGCCCGGCCGGTCGTGCTCGAGGCCGATGATGAACGAGGTGATGGCGTAGACGTTGCGCTCGGCCAGGCGCTCGAGCACGCGGCGGTAGTTGGCCGGCCGGTTGAACGACTTGTGCGCCCCTTTCAAGCTGGCCTCGTCAACCGACTCGAGGCCCACGAATACGAACCGGCCCCCGCTCGCCTCGATGAGCTCCACCAGTTCGGCGTCGTCCAGCAGGTTGACGCTGATCTGCGCCACCCACGGCAGGCAGGCGTCGGCTTCGATGATCGCGCGCAGGAGCGACTTCAGGCGCGGGCGGTCGATGGCGAGGTTGTCGTCGATGAAGAAGGCGCAGACGAGCGCCCGCTCCCGGGCCGCGCGCCGCTTGAGGGCCAGCAGCTCGGCGATCACGCTCGCGTTCGAGCGGAACCGGAGGCGGCCGCCAAAGAAGCCGGTGACCGAGCAGAACTCGCACCCGTAGGGGCAGCCGCGCCCCGTCTCCACGGGCACGACGTAGAGCTTCTCGTACGGGATTCCCAGGCGCCTGAGCCAGCCGGCCACGCGGGCGGGGACGAACCGCATGAGGTCGAACAGGCCGAGGTCGGCCTGCTCCCAATCGGTGGCCGCGTAGGGCTGCAGACTCGGCTTCTCGCCGTCCCGGCCGCCGTAGACGTCCCGCAAGGCGCCGCGCGCGGCGTCCTCCACGACGGTGGCCCACAGGTCGTCGGCTTCGCCGACGACGACGGCGTCGGCGGCGCGCGGCAGGCCGGTCCGGCCGAGCGGCTCGTCGGGAAGGGCGGTGACGTGCGGGCCGCCGAACACGATGCGGGCCCGCGTCTGCGTGCGAAGGGCCAGCGCGGTCTCGTAGGCCCGCAGGGCCATCCGGGTCATGAACCCCATGCCCACCAGGTCCACGCCGTGGTCGTTGACGAACCGGACGATCTCGGGGGTCGTCAGCCGCTGCGCGTTCCCGTCGATGATGGTGACGGTGTGGCCCGGGGGCGTCCGGGAGCGCAGCAGGAACGGCCACAACTGGGGGACGAAGTTGCGGGTGACGTGATTGTCGGGGACGAAGAGCAGGATGTGCATGTTCGAGCGCTCCCACACGGGCGACCGGGGGTCTTTGAACGCGGGGTGCGGAGCCCGGCCGGCACAGGGCCTCTGCGACGACGTCCCCTGGAGGGAGGAGGCGCGGCGGGACGGGCCGCGCCCATCCCGCGCGGTGCCGCTACCAGCGAGGTTCGGACCGGCGGTGGCCGCCGCGGCCGCCGCCGAAGCCGCCGCCCGAGCGCTCGGGCTTGGGGCGCGCTTCGTTCACGGTGAGGTTGCGCCCGCCGAACGGCTGCGCGTTCAACTGGTCGATGGCCTTCTGCGCGTCGGCGTCGGTGGCCATCTCGACGAAGGCGAAGCCGCGAGCCCGGCCGGTGGCCATGTCGCGCATCACGTTCACCGACTCGACCGTGCCGGCCGCCGCGAACAGTTGCTCGAGGTCGGCCTCGCCGACTTCATACGGAAGGTTGCCGACGTAGAGTTTCCTGCCCATCGGGTTGAGTCTCCTTCCCGCGCTGTCGCGGGGGGATGGTGATGGCGGACCGTCAACGTCCGGTCATCGTCTACGAGTCGATCGGACCCGGGCCCGGATCGCGATCGGATGGAGAAGTACCCCTCCTGAAGGCCGTGTGCGTGGAAGCGAGGTGGCAAGGCTCGATTCGGGCAGAAGCGGCAGAGCGGGAAGTGCGATTTTCCACCTGACGCTCACACTGTACCACATCGCCCCCCCGCATTGATAGACGAGGCGGGCGGCGCGCCCGCCTCGCCGGGCCTGCCGCCTACTTCTCCCCGATGCGCTCGAGCTCGGCGGCCGCCGCGTTGACGAGCGCCGTCTCGCGGTCGAGCGCCGCGGCCGTGCGCGCCACCTCGCGTTCGACGTCGCCGTACTTCCCCTGCTCGATCGCCTCGCGCACGCCAGGCATCGTCTTCACGCCGTACCCGGTGTAGAAGCCCGGCGCGTAGAGCATGTGCCGGTACCACGGCCGGCCGGGCAGCCCCGCCGGGTCGAGCATCTGCCGTTCGCTCTGCATCAGCTTCGCGTTGACGGCCGCCACGACGTCGCCGTGATCGTCCAGGTGCGGCGCGGCCGCGGCCCGCGCCTTCGTGTACCGCCCGGCCGCCGCCGTGAGCGCGGCGGCCGCGTTCTCGAGCGGGGCGAAGTTCATGGCCGGCGCCACCTGCTCGGCCGGCGGCGGCAGCAGCGGGGCGCGCGGGTCGTTGACCGCCGCGAACACCCCGTCGGCCAGCTCGCGGTCGCGCTCGCGCGCCTCGGCCTGGCGCTGCTTCACCAGCGCCTGGAGTTCGCTCACGTACCCCGACACGGTGCCGGCCAGGTCGGTGAACTCGAACGGGAGCAGGCGGGCGTCGGCCATGCGGAGGACGGCGGTGCCGACGGTCTGGGCCGCCAGGCGCCCGTAGGCGAAATCGGTGTCCTCGAAGTGCGTGTAGAAGTAGAAGTCGTCGTAGATCGAGTGGTAGTTGCCGGTCTCGTCCTCGCCGCCGTAGCCGAGGTTCAGCGACGGCACGCCGTTGTGCTGCAGGAACGACGTGTAGTCGGATCCGGAGCCGAGCGCGCCGATCGAGAGGTCGCCGCCGGCGCGGGCCTGCCGGCGCTCGGCCGGCGTGCCGCGCTCGACGTCGCGGTCCTGGAGCCGCTGCCACGGGCTCACGTGCGACTCGGGATCCTCGACCGACCGGGCCACGCCGTTGATGAAGTGCTCGAGCGTGTGCGAGCCGCTCATGTCGAAGTAGCCGCGCCCGTTGCTGTCGGTGTTGATGTAGATGACGGCGTGCTGCCGCAGCTCGGGGCCGTGCGCCTCGACCCACTCGGTGGACCCGAGCAGGCCGGGCTCCTCGCCGTCCCACGCGCCGTAGACGATCGTCCGCTTCGGCCGCCACCCCTTCTTCAGCAGCTCGCCGAACGCGCGCGCTTCCTCCAGCTCGGCCGAGATCCCGCTCACCGGGTCGCCCGCCCCGGTCACCCACGCGTCGTGGTGGTTGCCCCGCACGACCCACTCGTCCGGGTAGACGGCCCCGGGGATCCGCGCGATGACGTCGTAGATCGGCCGGATCTGCCAGTCGAACGCCAGCTTCAGGTGGACCACGGCCGGGCCGCTCCCGATGTGATACGGGATCGGCAGGCCGCCGCGCCAGGCGGCGGGGGCCATGGGCCCCTTCAGCGCCGCGAGCAGCGGCTGCGCGTCGCCGTAGGAGATGGGCAGCACCGGGATCTTCGTCAGCGTCGCCGCGTCCTTGATCGGCAGGCGCCTGGCGTCGGGCGTGGCGCCCACGCCGGGCGTGAGCGGGTCGCCCGGGTAGAGCGGCATGTCCATCACGCTCCCCCGCTGCACGCCGTCGGGGCCGCGCATCGGCCCCTGCGGGAACACGTCGCCGAGCACGTAGCCGTCGTCGGCCGGGTCGGAGTAGATGACGCAGCCGATCGCGCCGTGCTCGGCGGCCACCTTCGGCTTGATGCCGCGCCACGAGGCGCCGTAGCGCGCGATGACGATCGCGCCCTTGACCGACACGCCGTACCGCGCCAGCTCGTCGTAGTCGGACGGGCGCCCGTAGTTCACGTAGACGAGCGGGCCGGTCACGTCGCCGTCGATCGAATAGGCGTTGTAGGTCGGCAGCTGCTCGGCCTTCGGGCCCGAGGTCGGATCCACGGCGAGGTTCGGCTCCTCGAGCCGCGCCACGACGCGCGTCGGCGCGGTCATCTCGAGCACGCGCACCTTCGGCGTCGGAAACAGCACGTCGAACCGCTCGATGCGCGCGTCCCAGCCCCACTCCTTGAAGCGGGCCGCGATCCACTCGGCGTTCTCCTTGTCGTAGGCGGAGCCGACGGCGTGCGGCCTGGCGCTCAGGTGCTCGTCGTAGCCGCGGATGTTGGCGGCGGCGGGCAGGGCGCGGAACGCCTGCTCCCAGGCGTCGGGCGGCTGCGAGGCGGATTGCGCGAGCATGCGCGCGCCGGGGACGAGCGCGGCGAGCGCGGCCAGGGTGACGAGGAAACGGCGGGAGAGCTTCGGCATGACGCATCCTTTCGCGCGAAATCGCCGGCGGGGCGCGCGCCGGCGCGCGCCCCGGGCCGGGTTGTCATCGATGCTGGTCCCCCATGGTAACGCAGGCGGGCCCGGCGCCGGCCGCTTCTCGAAGCTCAGCCTCGGACGCCCCCGCGGCCCGCCACTGTGGTAGAACTAGGAGGAATGACCTCCCCGCACCTTTCACGTGATTTCCAGAGGTTCACCATGTCGACACACACTGTCTTGACGCTGGCCGCCGCCGCGCGCCTGGCCGCGTCGCTCGGCGCGCAGCCGGCCGCCGCGCAGGCCG
>JAJXZZ010000256.1 GCA_021779795.1 Acidobacteriota bacterium
CGGGCTCGACCGCCAGCGGCCCACGCCCGCTTCCGTCGCAGCCGGTCCGGTCCGGTGCGCCCCGTCCGGGGCAGCCGTTCCGGCCGCCGATGGGCGGCGGCCGCCCGGCTCCCGGCCACAGGCCTCCCCACGGCGGCGATCACCGCCGCGAGGCGCCGCGCGTCCCCATGATGTCCGCGCCGGCCGCGCCGCCGCCGATCACGCGCTCGATCACGCTCGCCGAGGGCATGACGGTCAAGGACCTGGCCGACAAGCTCGAGCTGAAGACGAAGGACGTCCTCAGGAAGCTGCTCGACAAGCGGATCATGATGACCATCAACACGACGCTGGACGTCGAGACGGCGACGATGATCGCCCGCGAGTTCGGCGCCGAGGTCCAGCTGCGCAGCTTCGAGGAGGAGCTGCTCGAGGTCGAGACGGCCGACGTCAACCCGGCGGACCGCGTCACGCGCGCCCCGGTCGTCACCGTCATGGGCCACGTCGACCACGGCAAGACGACGCTGCTCGACGGCATCCGCGAGACGCGCGTCGCCGAGCGCGAGGCCGGCGGCATCACCCAGCACATCGGGGCCTACCACGTCCAGGTCAACAACCGCAGCGTGGTCTTCCTCGACACGCCCGGCCACGAGGCGTTCACCCTCATGCGCGCCCGCGGCGCCCGGGTGACCGACATCGTCATCCTCGTCGTCGCGGCCGACGACGGCGTGATGCCGCAGACGCGCGAGGCGATCGACCACGCCAAGGCCGCCGGCGTGCCGATCATCGTCGCCATCAACAAGGTGGACAAGCCGGACGCCAACCCCGAGCGGGTCAAGCGCGAGCTGGCCGATCTCGGCCTGATGCCCGAGGAGTGGGGCGGCCAGACGGTCATGGTGGAGGTGTCGGCCAAGAAGCGCCAGAACCTCGACCTGCTGCTCGAGATGATCCTGCTCGTCTCGGACCTCGGCGACCTCAAGGCCAACCCGAAGCGCCCGGCGGTCGGGACGGTGCTCGAAGCCCAGCTCGACAAGGGCCGCGGCCCGGTGGCCACGATCCTGGTGCAGGACGGGACGCTGCACATCGGCGACACCGTCATCGCCGGGCCGGTGCTCGGCAAGGTCCGCGCGCTCATCGACGACCGCGGCCGCCACGCGAAGCTGGCCGGGCCGTCCATCCCGGTCGAGGTGCTCGGCCTGGCGGCGCTCCCGCAGCCCGGCGACTCGTTCCAGGCGATCAACGACGCTGCCAAGGCGCGGCAGGTCGCCCTGTTCCGCCAGACGCAGGCCAGGGAGAAGGCCGTCTCCGCCAAGACCACGCGCCTGACGCTCGAGTCGCTCAAGCAGCAGATCGCCGAGGGCGAGGTCAAGGAACTGCCGATCATCATCAAGGCCGACGTGCAGGGCTCGGCCGAGGTGCTCGCCGACACGCTCACCAAGCTCTCGGACGACAAGGTCAAGATCCGGATCATCCACTCGGGCGTCGGCGCGGTCAACGAGTCGGACGTCCTGCTGGCCTCCGCGTCGAACGCGATCATCATCGGGTTCAACGTGCGGCCCGACCGCAACGCCGCCGAGGTGGCCGAGCGCGAGCACGTCGAGATCCGCCTGCACTCGATCATCTACAACGTCATCGACGAGATGAAGAAGGCGATGGCGGGGCTGCTCGAACCCACCTTCAAGGAGGTGCGCCTCGGGTCGGCCGAGGTGCGCGAGGTCTTCCGGGTGCCCAAGGTCGGCGCGATCGCCGGCTGCCTGGTCACCGACGGCGCGATCCGGCGCGGCGGCGACGCCCAGGCGCGGCTGCTGCGCGACCACGTGGTGGTCTTCGAGGGGAAAATCGGGTCGCTCCGGCGGTTCAAGGACGACGTGTCCGAGGTGAAGTCGGGCTTCGAGTGCGGCATCGGCCTCGAGCGGTTCAACGACATCAAGGTCGGCGACACGATCGAGGTGTTCGTCGTCGAGCGCGTGGCGGCGCCGGCCACGATTTAGGCTCAGGGCCTGAGCCAGCCTGAGCCCTGAGCCTTGAGCCCTGAGCCTCTATGGTGGTCGCGCTGCTCTCGGTCGAGTTGTTCCTGCCCGGCGCCCAGTCGCTGAAGGACAAGCGCATGGTGCTGCGCCGGCTGAAGGATCGCCTGGCGCGCTTCAACGTGGCCGTCGCCGAGGTCGAGCACCAGGATCTCTGGCAGCGGGCCGGCCTCGGGATCGTCACCATCAGCACGACCGCGGCGCACGCCGAGCAGCAACTGGCGGCGGCGGCCGACGAAATCGAGCGTCTCGAGCCGGGCGCGGTCACGCGGACGAGCCTCGAGGTGCTGACGTAGCGCGACGCTCGGAGCTGGACTCTCGGCTCTCGGCGGCATCCGGCCCCGGGCCCAGAGCCCGGAGCCCAAAGCCTTCTTATGTCTCCAGGCCACCGCCCCGATCGTGTCGCCGACCAGATCCGCGCCGAGGTCAGCTCCATGCTGGCGCGCGAGGTCCACGACCCCGGCATCGGCTTCGTGACGATCACCCGCGTCCACGTCTCGCCCGACCTGCAGGTGGCGCGCGTGTTCTACACCTCGCTCGGGTCCGAGGCGGAGCGGAAGGCCACCGACAAGGCGCTCCACCGGGCGGCCCCGTTCCTCAGGCACCAGGTCGGCCAGCGCCTCCGGCTGCGGCGCGCGCCCTCGATCGAATTCCAGTTCGACAAGGCGGTCGAGCACGAGGAGCGCGTCGAGCGGCTGCTCCGCGAGATCCACGAGACCGAGGCCGCCCCGACGGACGAGCATCATGACCCCGACCGCCACGACGACTGACGCCGGCGTTCTCGGCCGCATCCGCGACGAGATCCTGGCGCGGCAGCGCTTCCTCATCACGTCGCACGCCAAGCCCGACGGCGACTCCATCGGGTCGCAGGCCGCGCTCGCCCTGGCGCTGCGCGCGCTCGGCAAGGCCGTGCGGGTCGTCAACGCCGACCCGCCGCAGCCCTCGCTCCTGTCGTTCCCGGGCGTCGCCGACATCGAGGTCGCGCCGCGGGTGGAGGGCGAGTTCGACGCGGTCATCGTGGTGGAGTGCCCGGACCTCGCGCGCACGGGCGTGTCGGGCCTCGAGCCGCACTTCATCATCAACGTCGACCATCACCCGGGCAACACGCTCTACGGCGCCGTCAACTGGTTCGACCAGGGCGCCGCCGCGTGCGCCGAGATGGTGTTCGACGTCATCGCCAGCCTCGGCGTCCCGCTGACGCCGGAGATCGCCACGGGCGTCTACGTGGGGATCCTCACCGACACCGGGTCGTTCCACTACTCGAACCTCTCGCCGCGGACCTTCGACATCTGCCGCCAGCTGCTGGAGGCCGGCGCCAACCCCGTGGCCATCGCGCGCACGGTGTTCGACGACAACAGCGTCGGGCGCATCCGGCTCTTCAGCGCCGTGCTGTCGTCGATGGAGGTCGACGACTCCGGCCGGCTGGCGACGCTGCTGATGACGAAGGAGATGGAGCGCCGCACCGGCGGTCGGTACGACGACACCGAGGGGCTCATCAACGTCCCGCTCACGGTCAGGGAGATCCAGGCCGTCGCCCTCTTCAAGGAGGCCGAGCCGGGCGTCTACCGCGTCAGCTTCCGGTCCAAGGGCGACGTGGACGTGAGCGAGGTGGCCAAACGCTTCGGCGGCGGCGGCCACAGGAACGCCGCGGGCTGCACGGTGCCGGGCGACCTGCCGTCGGTGCGGGGGCGGATCGCGCCGCTGGCGCTCGAGGCCATCGACCGCTCCGGGCGGGCATCCGCGTGATGGACGGCGTCCTCGTCGTCGACAAGCCCGAAGGCCCCACCTCCCACGACGTCGTCACCTGGTGCCGGCGCCGGCTCGGCGTCCGCGCGGTCGGCCACGCGGGCACCCTCGACCCGATGGCCACCGGCGTGCTGATCCTCGTCCTCGGGCGGGCGACGCGGCTGGCGCAGTTCCTTTCGGGGCAGGCCAAGACGTACGACGCCACCATCCGCCTCGGCCTCTCGACCGACACGTTCGACCGGACCGGGCAGCCGACGGCCGGGCCCTGGAGCGGGCCGTGGCCCGATGCGGCGGCCATCGCCGAGTGCCTCGGCCGGTTCGTCGGCGCGCGGCCGCAGGTGCCGCCTCCCTACTCGGCCAAGAAGGTCGAGGGGGAGCGGGCGCACCGGCTGGCGAGGCGCGGCGCGCCGGTGCGGGTCGAGGCCGCGATGGTCGAACTGCACGCCTGCGACCTCGTCGAGGCCGCTCCCCCGCTCGTCCGGCTCGTCCTGAGGACGTCGGCGGGCTTCTACGTCCGCTCGCTCGCGCACGAGCTGGGGCAGGCGCTCGGCTGCGGCGCGTGCCTCGACCGCCTGCGCCGCACGGCGAGCGGGGCGTTCACGCTGGCCGACGCCGCGGCGCTGGACGCGCTCGACCGGGACCCGGAGCGTGCCGCCGGCAGTCTCGTCCCGCTCGAGCGCCTGCTGCCCGACCTGCCGGCCGTCCGGCTCGGCGAGGACGAGGCCCGGCGGGCGGCGCACGGCAACGAAGTGAACGTCGGGACGGGCGCGGGCGGGCGAGCCGACGACGACGCGGCGGCGGTCCGCCTGCTGGGCCCGGACGGGCGCCTGCTGGCCATCGCCAGGCCGACCGGCCGTCCCGGAATTTTGCATCCGGCGGTTGTACTGGGGTAAAATCTTGGATCTGTTGGAGTAACGCGGTTCCATGTAAACAGCAGGCAGTGGTCGGGACGCCCGATGGGACTGGCCGCCGGGCCTGTCGTCCACTGTCTACTGTTTACCGTGTGGGATGAACGGCGGTCTGGTCCCGGCAATCCTGCCGGTCTGGGCCGTGCGTGGAGGTGACAAGTCGTGGCATTGAACAGGGAACGCAAGGCGGAGCTGATCGGAACCTACAAGACGCACGAGGGTGACACCGGTTCGCCGGAAGTGCAGGTGGCGATTCTCAGCGAGCGGATCAACTACCTGACCGAACACTTCAAGATCCACGCGAAGGACCATCATTCGCGGCGTGGCCTGCTGCAGCTGGTTGGCCAGCGCCGCCGGCTGCTGGATTATCTCAAGCGCAAGGACTCCGAGCGGTACGCGGACCTGATCCGCCGACTCGGGATCCGCAAGTAGCACGAACCCGATCCGCGACCGCCCCGGGCC
>JAJXZZ010000257.1 GCA_021779795.1 Acidobacteriota bacterium
CTGGCCGAGCGTCTTCGCGGCCGCCACCGTCTCGGCGTCGGCCGACAGGGGGATGAAGTCGGGGACGGCGTAGTGCGGCAGGGCGCCGGCATCGCCGGTGATCGTCAGCGTGACGGCCGGCGGCTGTTGCGGCGGCGGCTGCTGCTGCTGCGCGGCGGGCGTCATGGACATCAGCGCGGCGCCGGCCGCGGCCAGCCCCCACAAAGCGAGCAGAGGATTTCGTCTCATCACCGTTGGTAATCGAATCGCAGGTACACGGTCAGCGTCGAGTTCGAGTACGCCGCGGGCAGCGGCGGCAGCTGGCGGAGCATCAGCAGGGCCCGCTCGGCCGCGAGGTCCAGCACGTAGCCGGCCGACTGCTCGACCGCGACGTCGGTGATCCGCCCGTTGCGCTGGATGGTGAACCGCATCACGGTCGTGGCCGCGATCCCCTGGCGATAGTTCCAGTTCTCCTTGATCCGCCGCACCATGATCGCCAGGTAGTCGGGGCAGCAGAAGCTGCCCACGTCGAGCGCGCCGCCGGCCCCGGCGCCCCCGGTCGACAGGCCCAGCCCGAGGCCGCTCACGCCCGTGTCGGCAAAGCTCGACCCGAACTGCTCCTCCGGCCCGGCCGTCGGCACGCGCCCGGTCGCCCCCTCGGGCGCCGATTTCACCTCGGGCGCCGGCGCCCGGCTCGGCTTCGGCTTCGCGGGCGCCTTGGGCGACGGCACCGGCACGCTCATCCGCGTCTTCGCCGCCGGGGCGAGGCGCGGCTGCCGTCGCGTCTCGGCCGCCGTCGCCACGCGCTGCACGGGCCGCCCGCCCAGCGGGTTGGCCCCGCCGTTCGCGGGCCCCGGAACGCCGCCGAGGCTGATCGACATCACCACCCGCGGCGCGCGCGACACCGTCGCGGTCAGCCACCGGCCCGGCCCGAACACCAGCGCCGCGAAGAGGACCACGTGCAGCGCCAGCGAGCCGCCCAGCATCGGCCCCAGCCGGCGGCGGCCCGTCTCGCGGTCGATCAGGACGGCGGTGACGGCTTCCATGGCGGGCCTGCGCGCTCAGCGCGCCCCGGGGAACCTGGCGACGATCCCCACCTTCTCGACGCCGGCCTCCTTGAGCCGATCCATCACGTCCATCAGGTCCTGCACGCGCAGCCCCGCGTCGCTCTGCAGGTAGACCTCCTTGTCGGAGCGCCAGCGCAGGGCCTGCCGCACCCGCTCGGCCAGCATCGCGAACGGCACCGTCTCGCGCCCCACCTGCACGCGCCGGTCGGTGCGGAACGAGAGCGGCACGGTCACGAACAGCCGCTGGTCGTCGATCTCCCGCGCCCGCCTCGACTCGGGCAGGGTGACATCGATGCCGCGCTGCATCATCGGCGCCGTCACCATGAAGATGATGAGCAGCACCAGCATGACGTCGACCAGCGGCACGACGTTGATCTCGTTGAGCGCGCTCCCGACGCGGCGCGACCGCGCGCGCCGGCCGCCGCCCGTCTCGATCGGCTGCACCTTGGGCATCGCGTCCGCCGTCCTACGTGAAGTTCCGCTCGGCGATGTTGAGGAACTCGAGCGAGAAGTCGTCCATCTGCGTGGCGAACAGCTTCACCTGGTGCGCCAGCCGGTTGTAGAAGTACACGGCCGGGATCGCCGCAAACAGCCCGGCCGCCGTCGCGATGAGCGCCTCGGCGATGCCCGGCGCCACCACCGCCAGGCTGGTCGAGGCCGTCTGGCCGATGCTGTCGAACGCGTTGATGATCCCCCACACCGTCCCGAACAACCCGATGAACGGCGTGATGCTCGCCGTGGTCGCCAGGAACGGCACCCGGTCTTCGAGCTTGTCCACCTCGAGCGCCGAGGCCCGGAGCAGCGCCCGATCGAGCGCCTGGATGCTGTGCATCGTCGGGTGCGGCGACGCGGGGGGATCCCCGCCCGGCCCGCCCGCGTGCCGCAGCTGCGCGTTCAGCTCGGCGTAGCCGGCCTGGAACACGCCGACCAGCGGGCTCTCCCCGAGCGTCTTGCACACCGCCTGCACCTCCGAGAACCGGTTGCTCTTGCGGAAGACGTCCAGGAAGGCCTTCGACTGCCGGCCCGCCCGGTGGAAGGTCCACAGCTTGTAGAAGGTGATGCCCCAGGACACCACCGAGAACAGGGCGAGGACTAACAGGACGAACTGCGCGACCGGGCTCGAGTGGGCCACCAGCCGCAACACGTTGCTCCCGACGCCGCCGGGAGCTGCCGCGTCTTGCACCTGCAGTGCAAGCGCCAAGTATCCGAGCGTGCGCAAACCTGCCTCCGATTCATGGATTCGGCGCCGCTGGGACAGCGCGATTCCGACCAGCCTAGCATGCGCCAAGATCGCTGTCAAACGTATGATATCATTACGTTTCCCGGATTTTCGAACCCGTCCTCGTGGGGACGAGCATGCTCCGATTCCTCTCCATCCAGAACCTGGCGGTCATCGAAGCGGTGCAGGTCGAATTCGACGCCGGCCTGAGCGTGCTCACCGGCGAAACCGGTGCCGGCAAGTCGATCCTCGTCGAGGCCGTCGGCCTGCTCCTCGGCGGCCGCGCGTCGCCCGAGCTGGTCCGGACGGGCGAGGAGGCCGCCGTCGTCCAGGCCGCGTTCGAAGCCGAGGACGGCAGCGAGTGGCTGGTCCGGCGCGAGGTCACGGCCCAGGGACGGAGCCGCGCGTTCGTCAACGGGTCGCTGGTGACCGCCGCCAGCCTGCGCGAGCTCGGCGCCCGCCTGGTGGACCTGCACGGCCAGCACGAGCACCAGGCGCTGCTCGACCCGCGCACCCACCTCGACCTGGTGGATCGCTACGCCGGCCTCGACGCCGAGCGGCGCCTGGTCGCCGACGCCTTCGCCGCGCTCCAGGAGGCCCGCGCCGCCCGCGACCGGGCGCGCGACCTCTCCGCGCAGCGCGCCTCGCGCCTCGAACTGCTGGAATTCCAGCTCGCCGAACTCGACCGCGCCGCCCCGCGCGAAGGGGAGGACGAGGAGCTGTCGGCCCTGCGCACGCTCCTGTCGAGCGCCGAGCGCGTGCGGCGGCTCGCCGACGAGAGCTACGAGATCCTCTACGACCGCGACGACGCCGTGCTCGCGGGCCTCGGCCAGGTCTGGCGCCGGGTGGGGGAGCTGGCCGCCCTCGACCCGCGCTTCGCGCCGTACCTCGACGCGCGGGACGGCGTGAAGTCACAGCTCGAGGACCTCGCCGCATTTCTCAGGGGCTACGCCGCGAGCATCGACGCCTCGCCGGCCCGGCTCCAGGAGGTCGAGGACCGGCTGGCGCTGCTCGAGCGCCTCAAGCGGAAGCACGGGCCCGCGCTCGCCGACGTCATCGCGAAGCGGCGCGCCCTTCGCGCCGATCTCGAGTCGCTCGAATCGGTCGGCGTGCGCCTCGCCGACGCCGAGGAGGCGTGCGGCCGGACGGAGCAGGCCTTCATGGCCGCGGCCCGCGCCCTCTCGCAGAAGCGGCGCACGGCCGCCGCCGGGTTCTCGAAGGCGCTGGTCGCCGAGCTCAAGGACCTCGCCATGGAGCACACGCGCTTCGACGTGCGGTTCCTCGACGGCTGGCCGCCGCCCGCCGAGCGCTGGTCGGAGCGCGGCATCGACGACGCCGAGTTCTTCGTGTCGCCCAACCCGGGCGAGGACCTCCGGCCGCTGGCGCGGATCGCCTCGGGCGGCGAGATGTCGCGCGTCATGCTCGGCATCAAGAGCCTGGCGTCGATCGACGCGACGGGGAAGACGCTCGTCTTCGACGAGGTGGACAGCGGCGTCGGCGGCGGCGTCGCCGACGCCGTCGGCACCAAGCTGCAGGCGCTCGGCCGGAATTTCCAGGTGCTCTGCATCACGCACCTGCCGCAGATCGCGGCCTGCGGGGCCTCGCACTACCGCATCAGCAAGAACGTCCAGGCGGGCCGCACGGTGACCGGCGTCGAACGCCTCGACGCCGCCGGCAGGGAAGTGGAGCTCGCCCGGATGCTCGGCGGCGCCCACGTCACCGAATCCGCGCGGGCCAGCGCCCGCGAAATGCTCCTCCGCAGGCGGGGCGAAAGCGAACACACGGCGAAAGGCGAAAGCGAAAGGGGCAGGGCGAAAGTCCGCCGCTAGCCCGGAGCCGGGAATTGCCGATGGCGCGAAAGTACCTCGTCGAGACGTTCGGCTGCCAGATGAACGTCCACGACTCCGAACGGATTGCCGGGCTCCTCGAACTCGAGGGCTACGAGCCGGCCACCGACCTGTCCGACACGGACGTCGTGGTCATCAACACGTGCAGCGTCCGGGAACACGCGGCCGAAAAGCTCTTCTCGCGGCTCGGCGAAGTGCGCGCGGCCTCCCGCGATGACGGCACCCGCCCGGTCATCGCGGTCGCCGGCTGCGTGGCACAGCAGGAAGGCCAGGCCATCCTCAGGCGCGCGCCCTACGTGGACGTCATCGTGGGCACCCAGGCCGCCCGGCAACTCCCGTCCCTGCTGAACCGCGCCCTGGCCTCCGGCCAGGCCCAGGTGGACGTCGCGCGCTACGACGACGTCAGCTTTCCGCTCGGCGTGGCGAGACGGGAGGACCCGGTCAAGGCCTACGTCACGATTCTCGAAGGCTGCAACGACCACTGCGCCTTCTGCGTCGTCCCCTCGACGCGCGGCCGCGAGCGGATGCGGGCCAGGGCCGAAATCGTCGCCGAGGCGGCCGACGCGGTGGCCTCCGGCCGCCGGGAGATCCACCTGCTGGGCCAGATCGTGAACCATTACCAGGCCCCGGACGATCCGGCGTTCGACTTTCCCGCGCTGCTCGAGGCGATCGACGCGGTCCCCGGCGTCGAACGGATCCGCTTCGCGAGCCCGCACCCGCGCCACACGTCGGCGCGCCTGGTGGCCGCGCTGCGCGACCTGCCGCACGTCTGCAAGCACGTCCACCTCCCGCTCCAGTCCGGATCGACCCGAGTGCTCCGGGCGATGCGCCGCCGCCACACGCGCGAGGATTACCTCCGGCTCGTGGACGACCTGCGCGCCGCCGTTCCGGACATCGCGATCTCGACCGACATGATCGTGGGTTTCCCGGGCGAGACGACCGAGGATTTCGACGACACGCTGTCGCTCGTCCGGGCGGTACGGTTCAGCGGGATGTTCTCGTTCAA
>JAJXZZ010000258.1 GCA_021779795.1 Acidobacteriota bacterium
CCGGGAAAACCGCTCCGACCCCTGCGTCCTCCGCCAGGCGTTCTCGCTGCGGCTGGTGGAGATCGACGGGCGCTACGCGATCGACCTCGAAGGCGTGGACTGCCGGGCAGGGTCGGGGGAGTAGGACGGAAGGCTCAGGACGCAACGCCTTCCTCTCCAGCGCCACCGTCGGGTTCATCGTCGCCGCGCGGCGCGAAGGCCAGCGCGACGGGCCCGGCGGGCCTGGTCTCGAGGAAGTCGAACGCGCGCGGCGGCACGCCGACGATCTCCTACCGCGTCCCGTTGATCGTCAGCGGCCGTCCTCGCAGGGGCTACTTGACGACCTCGTCGGTCGTGACCTGGAAGCGCCGGTAGTGCGAGTAGCGCGCCACGCCGCTCAGCTTCTGGTTGGCCTGCGTGTAGCTCTCGCGCATCTCGGCCGGCAGCCAGAGCCCCGTCCGATCGGCCGGCCGGTAGAGCACGCTGACCTCCATCTTCGCGCCGGCGACGTCGGTCCGCATCACCGTCCTGAGGATTCGCCCCGTGGCGGGGTCCACCCAGAACGAGCCGCGCGACGGAAGGCCCGCGCCGGTGGTCGTCCTGATCAGCGCCCGGTCGGCCCGCTCCTCGAAGTCGATGCGCATGGCGCGGATTCCCTCGACCGTCTCCTCGTCCCGGCGGAACAGGCGCAGGCTGCCGCGGTGCCCCGCCGACAGCACCTCGAGCGCCAGCGTCGGCACGTTGGTCGTGCGGTCGATGGCGCCGAGGTTGTAGCGCGCGCTCTCCTCGGTGATCCGGCGGGCATCGCCCGCGACGTCCTTCGGCGCGTCCAGCAGCAGCTTCTTCAGGCGGTCGTCGCGGTCGCGGACCGGCTTGCCGTCCACCTCGAACACGTCGCGGAACGGCACCCAGCGTCCCAGGCTGGGCGAGCTCACCATCAGGAGATCCGACCGGAGGACGCGGGTCACCGTCGAGGCGTCGGCCGGCCGCGGCGCGCCGGGCAGCAGGCTGTCATAGGATTCCTGCTCGAGCCGCTGGTCGTAGCGCTCCTCGGCGACGACGTTCGTGTAGTCGCGCGCGTACGACCGCAGGTAGGCGTCCACGTGCGCCATCGCCCCTTGCAGTTCCACGTCGGTGACCGGGGCCGGCGCCTCTTCGGCCGCCGTCTTGCCCGGGGGCTCTGGCGAGGTCTTGCCGCCGGCCGCCGCCGCCGGGGCCGGTTCGACCGCCGCCACGCCCGCGGCCGTGCTGTCCCCGGCCCAGCGACGCGGCGCCCGCACCTGCACGCCCTGGCGTCTCGTCGTCACGCGCAGGTCGTGGACGGCCCGGTCGCCGGCCGGGGCTTCGATCGTGAGGACGTAATAGCCCGAGAGCGGGGGGCCGAGCGGGTCGAGCGCGCGATCGTCCTGTCCCGGCGCGAGCACCGACCCGCCCGAGGCCAGAGCGACCTGCTCGAAGCCCGGGCTGCCGGCGGGGCGGCCCTTGCGGGGGAGGATGACCGCGTGAACCACGGCGTGGGCCGAGGCCGCCGCGTCGATGCACCGGGCGACTTCGGCGCTGGAGCGGCCCGCCGGGCGGGCGTCGGCGGCCGGGGCGAAGACGGGCGAGACGAGCAGCACCGTCTTCGGGCCCGGGATGTTGGCCAGGTGGCCGAGCAGGCGGGCGAAGACCGCGAGCGGGTCTTCCTGCTCGGTCATCTCGTTGCCCGACGGCGACACGTAGCGGGGGGCGAGGCGCCCCTCGCCGTCGTTGACCGCCAGCGGCGCTTCGGGCTGGACGGCCCTCGCGTCGTCCGCGCGCCCCGAGACCTTGCCGACGGCCTGCCTGGCCGGCTTGCGGTCGGCCGTCACCTTCACGTCGCCCGTCTGCCGCGGCAGGCGGACGACGGCGGCGCGGTCCCCGGGCAGCAGGCGATCGACGAGCGCGCCGACCAGCTGCCGCACCGGCTTGTTGTCCTCGCGCGGGAAGCCGGCCTCGTCCACCACGATGACGACCGTGCGCTCGCGCTCGACGAGCGCGGGCCGGCCGCTGGCCGTGGCGGCCTCTTGCGCGGCCGCCTCCGCGGCCTGGCCGCGAAGGACGAAGCGGGCCTCGGCGACCGGGCGCGCGGCGCCGTCCACCGTCACGTCGAAGTCGCCGGGGCCGAGGGTGGGCACGGGCCGCCCCTGCGCGTCCACGGCGACGACCGTGACGGCGGGCAAGGGCGGCACGGCGCTCGGCCGCTGGCCGCGCGCCGCAAGGACGGAGACGACAACGGCGGACCACGCAACGGTTGCGAGGAAGATCGCGATCGGTCGTCTGGCCATGGCAATCGACTCTTCGAGGTTCCTGGCGCGGTCCGCCGTGCGAAGGCCTACTTCACGTGCCTGGGAGAATACCGATCCAGCGTGCCGAGCAGCAGCTTGGCCGACGGCGGCGCGGCGACCGCGCCCTTCAGGACGATGTCGGCGGCCGGGATGTCGCGCCCGTAGAGCGCCTTGATCGCCCCGTTGTCGGGACGCAGCGTGGAGCCCTCGAGCGAGATGCCGGCGAACAGGCCGCGCGACCGCGAGTAGCTGAGGATCTCGGCGCGCAGGGTGATGTCGGTGGCCGCCGCCGCGTCGCGTCCCTTGGGGCCGGCGGCCGCGGCGATGTCGGCTCCGAGCTTGACCTTGCCGGAGAGGATGCCCTCGGCGCCCCGCTCGTTCATCACGAGCAGCACGAAGTCGGTGGCCTGACCGCCGAGCTGCAGGCCGAAGCTGCCGCCCTCGAGCCGCATCATGGCGGGCGCGCTCCAGGGGCCGGTGAAGTTGTGGCTGCGGCAGGTCATCACGCCGCGGCCGTAGCTGCCGCCGAAGCCCAAGGCGAACTTGACGACCGAGGGCATGACGATGACGCAGTCGGCCTTGTCGAGGATCGACTGCGGGATCCCTTCGGGGATGCCGAGGATTTCCTGCATCACCTGGCCGGCGGTTTCGACGCGCTCGGCCTCCTTGCTCGCGGCCCAGAGCGACGTGGCGACGAAGCAGCTGACGAGGAACGCGATGGCCAGTCTCTTCATGGGGGATCTCCTTCCCTTGCACTATACAACCAAACCGGGCGTCGGCCCGTGCGTGGCGCCGAGGCGGCCCGAAGGGATCCGGGGCGGGCAGGCGCGTCACAGGGGCGCGCGCAGGCACGCGCTCGACGTCCGGCGCGGATTGCAGCCCACTCGTCCCGCACATTTCCGCGCCCGTCACATTCCGGCGCACCGCGAGCCCGACAATCCCGTCCACGCTGTCGAGGAGCGTGACCAGATGCGCATCGCCGGCGTCCTCGACACCCTGTGGCGCGATCTCCGCTTCGGCGTCCGGCTCCTCCGGCGCTCACCGGGGTTCACGACGGTGGCCGCGCTCTCGCTGGCGCTCGGCATCGGCGCCAACACCGCGATCTTCCAGTTGCTCGACGCCGTGCGTCTCCGCTCGCTCCCCGTGAAGGATCCGGGCCAACTCGTCGAGGTGCGGCTTGACAATCCGGGCCCGCGGCCCGGCAACGTCGTCGCCCGGTACGCGCAGTTGACCTACCCTCAGTGGGAACGGCTCGGCGCCGACCAGCAGGCGTTTTCGAGCCTGCTGGCGTGGTCGCCGTCGCGTTTCAACCTGGCCCGGGGCGGCGAGGTCAGAAACGCGCAAGGAATGTTCGTCAGCGGCAGCTTCTTCGAGGTGCTCGGCGTCCCGGCCGCGCGAGGCCGCGTGCTCGGCGCCGCCGACGACCAACGCGGGTGCGGCTCGCGCGCCGCGGTCATCAGCTGCGCGTTCTGGCAGCGGGAGGACGGCGGCGGCCCGACCGTCGTCGGGCGGGCGATTCACCTGGTGGCTCTCGGCGGTGGGCCGCCTGCGTCCCGGCTGGTCGATCGGCGGGGCGGCGGCGCACCTGCGGACGATATCCCCCGCGCTCTTCGAGGCGACGCTGCCGGAACGGCTGGAGCCCGAGCAGGCGGACAAGTACCGGAGGTTCAGGCTGGACGCGGTGGCCTGCGTCGGCGGCTTCTCTTCGCTGCGCACGCGGTACGCAGCGCCGCTCTGGCAGCTCCTGGGCCTGTCCGCGCTCGTCCTGTTCACGGCGTGCGCCAACATCGCGAACCTGCTCCTGGCGCGAGCCGGCGCCCGCACGCGCGAGCCTAACGCAGGAGGCCCCCCGGCTCTGCCGGGGGATTGTTCCTCGACCTTCTTCGGCGCGGGAGTGAGGCTCCAGGCATTCCCCGACGCGCACGGGAATCTCGGTTTCATCGCAGAGGCAGGAGTGCGTGAAGTGCCCGGAACGGACTTCCCCGTCAGCCCTGACGCCTTTCGAGTGCCGCCGACCTGCGTCATGCTGGGACGATTGGTGCTGAACGACAAGCCCGTTCGGAAACAGGAACGTGTCCATGCCGCCTTCTGCCACGCCGGCCGCCATTCAGCCGCACGGGGGCCGCGGGTCTTGCAGGATCGACATTGCGGGTTGCGGGGCGGACGTCAGCACCGGTCATTCGCTTCGCGGCGCCGTCACCGGATCCGCCCGTGGTCGCGGGCTGTGCCGCTGGTGGACCAGGTTCGGGCGGAGGGCGATTCAACGGAGAGATGTGCTGGTCAAGCGGTTCGACCAGTCGGGCAGGTTGCTCGAGGCGTGGCAGATCCGACGAGCTGGTCCACGCGCACGGGCGCCCGCCCCTCTGTCCGTCGGCGGCCACGAGGTGTCGATGGAGACGGTGGTGTTGACCTGCGAAGGGATTGACCCGGACTGAACTGGAGCCGGCGGTCGGACTTGAACCGACGACCTGCTGATTACGAATCGACTGCTCTGCCAACTGAGCTACGCCGGCTGAGGCGTGAGGTCTCGGCCGCGCGCCACGCGCGCCGGCCGAACCCGTAGTCTACCACAAGTGCCGGCGCGCGCCACCGGCAGACCGTGGTCCGCTGCCCGCTTCACCGCCACCCGTCCTCCGTCCGTGATCCGCTGCCGGCTGCCCTGTGACCTGCCCTGTCACACCCGTCCCGTACCCTGCGGCGCATGAGTCAACAGAACACGCTGTGCCTGCCGCTGGAAGAGGTCGAAGCCGCCGAGTGTTCACGCCTCGCCTTGCGCACGCTTTCCGCGCT
>JAJXZZ010000259.1 GCA_021779795.1 Acidobacteriota bacterium
CGAGCGAGCCGCCGCGTTCGGCCAGGTCGAGCGCGCGGGCGACGTCGAGGCCGCGCGCGTCGCACGCGGCGCCGTGCCGCGAGGTCGCGATGGCCACGACGCGCGGCTCGACGCGGTGGACGTCGCGCAACTCGGCTGCCCGCTCCTCCAGCAGGCGGACGAAGCGCCGGGCGACGTTGCCGAAACCGACGAGGATCAGGTCGGGACGGAACATAGGCTGACGGCCGACGGCTGTCGGCGGACGGTCGAATCCAGTTCGCGGCTCGCGTCCCGCGGCCCGCGGCCACGCCCGGGGTGACCCGCGTGACGATGCCTGAAGTCGCAAGTCACGAGTCGCAAGCCGGCAACCGAGGCTACTTCGTACTTCCTACTTCGTACTTCCTACTTCCTACTTCCTACTTCCTACTTCTCCCTTTCCCCTGCGCTGCGCAGCACTGCCTCCAACCGCGAAAGTCCTTCGAACAGCTCGTGCGCCGGTCCGCCGAACCCGATCCGCAGGAAGCCGTCCATGCCGAAATGGTCGCCGGGCACGACGAGCACCCCGTGCTCGGTCCTCAGGCGGGTGGCGAGCGCGGTCGAGTTGATCGGGCGGCGGTACCGCGCGTAGACGATCGCGCCGGCCTGGGGCGGGATGAACGAGAACAGGTCCGCCCGCTCGGCGAGCCACGAGGTGAGCGCCGCGTAGTTCGCGTTGAGGATGCCGCGCGTCCGCTGCAGGATGCGCGCGCGCGTCGCCGGCGCGAGCGCCGCCGTGGCGAGGTGGTCGTTGATGGCGCCGGGGGCGATGCTCGTGTAGTCGTGGTACGACCAGGTGCTGGCGACCAACGGCGGCGGGCCGACCACCCAGCCGATGCGGAGGCCGGGCAGGCCGTAGGCCTTCGACAGCCCGCTCGTCACGACGGCGCGCTCGTAGCGGCCCCAGATCGACGGCGTCTCGCCGCCGCACAGCTCGGCGCCGCGGTAGATCTCGTCGGCCAGCACCCACGTGCCGTACCGCGCCGCCTCGTGGCAGATGGCGTCGAGCGCCGCGGCGTCGAAGCAGGCGCCGGTCGGGTTGTTCGGGTTGCAGACGACGAGCAGCTTGGTGCGCGGCTTGAGCAGCGCGCGCAGCGCGTCGAGGTCCGGCTGCCAGCGCCCGCCGCGCTCGACGAGGGGCCACTTGCGGGCCGTCCTGGCGAACGCGCCCGCGATGCCCCAGGTCTGCATGTAGTTGGGCGCCATCATCACCACGTCGTCCGACGGATCGAGCAGGCTCCACATCGTGCAGAAGTTCGCCTCGGAGCCGCCGTTGGTGACGTGGACGTGGTCGGCCGTCGCCCCGGGGTACAGGGCGGCGATGGCCGAGCGCAGCGCGATGGTGCCGTTGGTCTGAGGGTAGCCGAGCGCGCGGCCGAAGAGCCGCTCGCGGTCGGGCGCCTGGTCGAGCAGTTCGCCGAGCGCGAGCGGGTGGACGCCGCTCTCCGAGAGGTTGATGTCCACCTGGTTCTCCCAGATCGACTGCATGCGCTCCATGTCGAAGGGGGCGATCTTCATGGTGTCCTCCCGCGCGGGGCCTGACGGCCCGCAGCCCGCAGTATATGCTACCGTCATGCTGACTTCGATTGGCGCGGTCCTTTTCGATCTCGACGGCACCCTGGTCGACACGATCCCCCTCATCCTCGCCTGCTACGAGCACACGCTCGGCAGCCACCTGCCCGGCTACGACCCCGGCCGGCACGTCATCGTCGGCAATCTCGGGCGCTCGCTCGACGACATCCTGCTCGACTACGCCCGCGCGGCCGGCGCGGCCGATCCCGCGGGAACCTCGCGCGCGATGCTCCAGACCTACCGGGCGTTCCAGCGCGTCCACCTGCCCCGCCTCATCCGACCCTACGAGGGCGTGCGCGAGACGCTGGCGGGCCTGCGCGCCCGCGGGCTGACGCTCGGCGTGGTGACGAGCAAGGTGGAGTGGGCCGCGCGCGAGACCTACGAGCCCTACGGCCTCGGGGAATTCCTGTCGGTGCACGTGTTCCACGACGACACCGAGCGGCACAAGCCCGACCCGCAGCCGCTGCTGCTCGCCGCCGAGCGCGGCGGGCTCGACCCGGCCCGGACCGCTTACGTCGGCGACAGCGTCCACGACATGGCCGCGGGCAAGGCGGCCGGGATGCGGACGGTCGGGGCGCTCTGGGGGCCCAGCGGGCGGGAGGCGCTCGTCACCGCCGGCGCCGACGAGGTCGCCGAAAAGCCAGCGGACCTGCTCGGGCTCGTCGGCTGACGGGGCAGGGGACGTCGGGCGAAGTGCGAAGTACGAAGTACGAAGTACGAAGTAGGAAGTAGGAAGTACGAGGGACGAAGTTCCGGCAGGCAGAGGCACCTTGCGCTCGTGGCGCTTCTGACTTCTCACTTCGTACTTCGTACTTCGTACTTCGTACTTCTCGCTCTCTCTCTTCAGAACCACGCTCTCCAGTTGATCGTCAGGCTCCTCCCCGGGGCGTCGATTCCCCAGGCGATGCCGCGGTAGTTCCGGTCGCCGATGTTCTCGAAATCGACGGTCAACTCGCTGCGCCGGCCGATCCGGACCCCGCCGCGGACGCCGACGGTGACGTAGCCCGGGACGGCGGTGTAGAGCGGCGAGGTCGACAGCGTGCCGAGCACGCGGTTCTGCACCTCGGCCAGCGTCTCGCCCGTGGCGATCAGGGTGTCGTCCGCCGTGCCGGGGACGCCGTCGATCCCGGGCAGCACCCACCCCCTGACCGTGGCGCCGTTGTAGAAGAAGTTCCTGATGTTGGTCCGCGACCGCGTGGCGCCGGTCCGCCGATCCTCGAGATCGAGCGTCGAGAGCCGATCCTGGCGCGCGGCCATGCGGAGGTACGGCTCCGCCCACCAGCGCCCCGAGGGCCTGAGGTACCGCAGGACCACGTAGGCTTCGGGCGCGGGCGTGCCCCCCTCGATGTTCGGCGGCGCCCCGGTCGCCCGGTCGGCCGCGTGCAGGTAGGTGGCGACGGTGCGCAGCGACCACCCGCGCGACATCTTCCAGTCGAGCGTGTGCTCGAAGCCGTAGATGCGCGCGTCGCCGAAATTGGTGCGCACCAGCACCGGCGACGACGTGGCCGGGACGTAGACGACGCCGGTGGGATCCTGGGCCGAGATGACCTGGTCGCCGAGCGTCAGGCCGACCGCCCCGGCGGGCAGGATCAGGCTCTGGTAGGCGATGTTGTCGTACACGTTGTTGACGAACGCCGTCAGGTCGGTGCCGAACGTGGCGGTGCGATAGTGCACGCCCCCCTCGACCGACAGGCTCGTCTCGGGGCGGACCTGCTCGACGGGCAGCCCCGTGGACACGGCGGCCGCGTCGGCCGTCGAGCCGACCATCGCCTGCATCCCCTCGACGCCCGAGGCCGACACCTGGTAGCCCGACCCGGTCAGGCCGACGGTGCCGAGGTCGGTGACGCTCGGCGCGCGGTAGCCGCGGCTGACGTTGGCCGTGAAGCTGAGGCCTCGGGGCCCGGGCGTCACGGCGGCGCCGGCGGCGAAAGTGAAGCTCGAGACGGCCAGCGAGTCGTTGGGCCAGAGCGGCTGCCCGTTGACGAGCGGGCTGTCGGCCGCGAGCGAGGTGTAGGACGCGCCGCCGTACCGGCCGCTGAGCGTCACCTGGAGGCGATCGGGCACCGCCTCGAACGTGTCCTGCACGTAGCCGGCGGCGCTCCAGTAGCCGGCGTTGTCGGGCACGCGCCCGCGCCTGATGGCGGTGGCCCCGCTCACCGGGTTGTACGAGTATGACGGGGCGCTGATCCGCTCGGGGTAGAACTCGCCGCCGACGAGGAGTCGCTGCCGGCTTCCGACCTGCTTGGTCAGCTGCGCCTGGAAGCCGTTGACCCGCGTCCGCTCGTACTCGTGCGCGATCGACGCCCTGGGGTTGCCGTTGCCCCCCTGGTTCACCCGCTCTTCACGCTGCGCGTTGTACGAGTAGGTGGCCGTGAGCTGGTCGAACCACCCGAGGCCGATGCGCTGGTACTTCGCGTAGAACAGCTCGAACAGCAACCCGCGCAGGTCGGCGACGAGGTTGCCGTCCCCGCCCAGCAGCTGGTCGTAGCGCTTCCCGTCGTCCTGCTGCGAGCGGCCGTAGTAGAGCATCACCTGCTGGTCGGTGGTGGGCGCCCAGTTCAGGCGCAGCATGCCGCCGTACTGCTCGAACCCGGTGTCGGGCAGGTGCGCCGGCATCAGCCGGCGCGAGGGCAGCCCGAAGAACCGCGTGACGGCGGCGTGGGAGTCGATGCCGTCGCCCGGGCGCATGTCGCCGATGGTGCGCGCCGCGACGTTGGCGAAGACGCCGAAGCGGCCGCCGCGGTAGCCCAGCGAGGCGTTGACGCCCGCGTTGTCCGACGCCGTCCCGCCCCTCACCGACACGCGGCCGTCGAACCCGCGCCCGGCGTCGCCGGCGAACGACGGCACCTCCGAGAGGAACTGCAGGCTTCCGCCGAGCGCGTCGCTGCCGTACTGCGCGCTGTTCGGCCCTCGCACCACCTCGATCGCCTGCAGGCTCGTCGGCTCGATGAGGTCGAGGAAGGTGTTGACGCCGCCGCGCATCGCCGACGTCGAGTAGCGCACGCCGTCCAGGAACATGCCGACCTTGGCGCCGGTCAGCCCGCGGACGTAGATCCCGGCCATCGTGGGGCCCGTGCGCAGCAGGTGCACGCCGGTCTCCTCGGCGACCGCCTGCGCCACGACTTCCTTGGCCCGCGCGGCGATGTCGGCCCCGTCGATGACGGTGACCGGCTGCGGACTGGCGGCGGCGTCCTGCACCGATCCGCGAGCGGCCGTCACGCTGACCGTGGTTCGCACCCCTTCGGGCGTGATGGTGACCGACACGCCGTCCGGCCCCCCTTCGCCGGGCGACACGGCCAGGCGGGTCTCCTCGAAGCCTGGTGCCGCCACGACCAGCAGGTAGCGGCCCGGTCGCACCGCCGTGAATACGAACCGGCCGCGCCCGTCGGTCTTCGTCGCCCCGAGGACGGCCTGCTCGGCGGTCAGCAGCGACACGCGGGCGCCGACGACGACGGCGTCGGTGCCGTCGCGGACGACG
>JAJXZZ010000260.1 GCA_021779795.1 Acidobacteriota bacterium
GGGCGGCGATGGCTGGCAGCGCGCTGGCCGCCGAAGCACGAAGCGATTTCCATGGCTGATACCGAGAAGACCGACCCCGCGGGCGCGCCGCCCGCGGCTCCCGTCGCCCAGGCCGCCGCGGCGAAGCCGGCAGCGGCCGCCCCCAAGGTCGAGAAGGCTCCGCCGCCGCCGCCCGGGCCGCCCGATCCGCCGCCGCCGGCCGACGTGCCGGTGCCGGCGTTCATCCAGGCGCTGCAGGCGGCGCTGCCCGGCGCCGTCACGCAGCTGGCCTACTGGGTGGGGGACTGGACCGTCATCGTCGCGGCGCCGCGGCTGCTCGACGTGGCGCGGTACCTGCGCGACGAGTCGGGGGCGCGGTTCGACTACTGCTCGGACGTGACGGCGGTCGACTGGCCGGCGCGCGCGGGCGAGCGGTTCGACGTGGTCTACTGCCTGTACTCGACCGGCCTGCGGACGCGCGTGCGGATCAAGACGCGCGTGGCCGACGGCGACGCGGTGCCCTCGGTGTCGGGCATCTGGGCGGCCGCCAACTGGCTCGAGCGCGAGGTCTGGGACATGTTCGGGATCCGGTTCGCGGGCCACCCGGACCTGCGCCGGATCCTCATGCCGGAGGAGTGGCAGGGACACCCGCAGCGCAAGGACTACCCGCTCGAGGGGCCGGGGGAGCTGATCCTCGAGGATCCCGAGGAGTGGCTGAAGCTGCGGCAGTCGTTCAACGAAGCGGAGATCGAGTAATGGAACCGGACGTCGCCCGCCAGATGTTCGACACCGACGAGCTCGTCATCAACATGGGGCCGCAGCACCCGGCCACGCACGGGGTGCTGCGGGTCGTCCTCAAGCTGGATGGCGAGAAGGTCGTCGATGCGGACGTCGTCATCGGCTATCTGCACCGGGGGGTCGAGAAGCTCAGCGAGAACCGCGACTTCACGCAGATCGTCCTGCTGACCGATCGCCTGGACTACGTCGCGTCGGCCGCGGCGAACCTGGCCTACGTCGAGACGGTCGAGAAGCTGCTGTCGCTCGAGGTGCCCCGCCGCGCGAAGTACCTCCGCACGATCCTCGCCGAGCTGCAGCGGCTGGCGAGCCACCTGGTCTGGCTCGGCAGCCACGCCATGGACATCGGCGCGGTCACCGTCTTCCTGTACTGCCTGCGCGAGCGGGAGCTGATCCTCGACCTGTTCGAGGAGTTCTGCGGCGCGCGGCTGACCTACAACTCGATGCGGATCGGCGGGCTGCCGCAGGACCTGCCGCCGGGCTGGGACCGGAAGGCGCTCCAGTTCTGCGACATCCAGATCGAGAAGCTGGCCGAGTACGAGACGCTGCTCACGCACAACCGGATCTGGCTGGAGCGGACCCGGAACATCGGCGTGATCTCGGCGGCCGACGCGGTGGCGGTGGGGCTGTGCGGGCCGCCGCTGCGCGGGTCGGGCGTGGCGCGCGACGTGCGCAAGGACGAGCCCTACGCCGCCTACGCCGAGATGGAGTTCGACGTCCCGGTCGGCACGCGGGGCGACACCTACGATCGGTACCTCGTGCGGCTCGAGGAGATGCGGCAGTCGGTGCGGATCATCCGCCAGGCCATCGGCGGCCTGCCCGAGGGGCCGGTGATGGGGAAGGTGCCGCGGCTCATCAAGCCGCCGGCCGGCGAGACGTACCACGCCAACGAGTCGCCGAAGGGGGAGCTGGGGTTCTTCATCGCGAGCGACGGCAAGTCCACCAGCCCCTACCGGCTGCGGGTGCGGCCGCCGTCGTTCTGCAACCTCCAGGCGCTGCCGCGGCTGGTGCGGGGGCACCTGGTGGCCGACGTGATTGCCCTCATCGGCACGATCGACATCGTGCTGGGGGAAGTGGACCGATAACAGGCTCAGGGCTCAGGGCTCAAGGCTCAGGGCTAAGGGCTGAGGGCTGAGGGCTGAGGGCTCAGGGCTAAGGGCTGAGGGCTGAGGGCTCAGGGCTCAGGGCTGAGGGCTGGAGCCCGACGCCGAGGGCCGAGCGCCGATGGCCGGCGGCTGCCGGAAAACGCATGATTGACCTGCTCGTCATTCCGCTCATCAAGATCGTCATCGTCCTCACCGGGGTGCTGATCACGGTGATGTACCTGGTGCTGCTCGAGCGCAAGGTCCAGGCCTGGGTGCAGGTGCGCCTCGGGCCGATGCGCGTCGGGCCGCACGGCGTCCTGCAGCCGATCGCCGACGTGCTGAAGCTGTTCATCAAGGAAGACGTGACGCCGGTGCGGGCGGACAAGTTCGTGTTCACGCTGGCGCCGATCATCGTGCTGGTCCCGGCGATCATCGCGTTCGCGGTCATTCCGTTCGGGAGCACGGTCAGCATCTTCGGCAAGCCGGTCCCCCTCTACGTCGCGGACATCAACGTCGGCCTGCTGTACGTCGTGGCGGTGGCGTCGATCGGCGTCTACGGCATCATCCTGGCGGGCTGGTCGTCGAACTCGAAGTACCCGCTGCTCGGCGGGCTGCGCTCGTCGGCGCAGCTCATCAGCTACGAGCTGGCGGTCACGCTGACCTTCGTCAGCGTGATCCTCGCCTCGGGCAGCCTGAGCATGGTGGACATCGTGACCGCGCAGCGGGCCAACGGCGTCTGGTTCGCCTTCGTGCAGCCGGTCTCGCTCTTCGTCTACTTCGTCGGCGGCCTGGCCGAGACCAACCGGGCGCCGTTCGACCTGCCCGAGGCCGAGCAGGAGCTGGTGGCCGGGTTCCACACCGAGTACAGCGGCATGCGGTTCGCGCTGTTCTTCCTGGCCGAGTACGCCAACATGATCGTCGTCTCGGCCGTCGCGACGACGCTGTTCTTCGGCGGCTGGCTGGCGCCGTTCCCGACGGTCCCGTTCCTGCGCGTCCTCGGCTACGTGCCGGGCTGGATGTGGTTCGTCGTCAAGACGTTCCTCGTGCTCTACGTGTTCCTCTGGATCCGGGCGACCCTGCCGCGCTACCGCTACGACCAGCTGATGCGGCTGGGCTGGAAGATCCTGATCCCGCTGGCCATCGCGAACGTGATCGTGACGGCGGTCGTGAAAGTGGCGCTGAGCTACTAGCAGGTGCTGTGACGCTATGGGCCAAGAAGTTGCCTTCTACACGCTCGCCGCGCTCATCCTGGGCTTCGGCGTGCTCGTCGTGACGGCGCGGAACACGGTGCACAGCATCCTGTTCCTGGTCGCCGACTTCCTCTGCATCGCGGCGCTCTACGTGCTGCAGGGGGCGCCGTTCCTCGCCGTCATCCAGGTCGTCGTCTACGCGGGCGGCATCGTCGTCCTCTACCTGTTCGTCGTCATGCTGGTGAACCTGAAGCGTCCGCCCGAGGCGCACCGCGACCGGCGGCGGCGCGGGCGCCTGGGCGTCGTCTGCGCGCTGGTCGTGCTGGTCGAGATGGTGGCGATCACCGCCTACAAGTACGTCTCGCCGACGGCGGGCCTGCCCCCGGTGACGACGATGGGGCCGAACAACGTGGCGCTGGTGGGCGCGGCCCTCTACCAGGACTACCTGGTGCCGTTCGAGCTGGCGTCGATGCTGCTGCTGGTGGCGATGGTCGGGGCCATCGTGCTGGCGCGGCGGGAACTCTAGGGGCTGAGCGTATGACTCCGATTACCCCCGTGCACTACATGGTGCTGTCGGCGGGGCTGTTCGTCCTCGGCATCATCGGCGTGATGTTCCGCCGCAACATCATCGTCATCCTGATGTCGATCGAGCTGATGCTCAACGCGGTGAACATCAACCTCGTGGCCTTCTCGAACATGTGGCAGAACGCGGTCGGCCAGGTGTTCGTGATCTTCGTCGTGTGCGTCGCCGCCGCCGAGGCCGCGGTCGGACTGGGCATCATCCTCGCGTTCTACCGGAACAAGGAAACGGTGAACATCGACGAGATGAGCCTCATGCGGTGGTAGCGGAATCTGGACATCCTGTGATCTGGCGATCTGGCGATCTGGCCGCCGCCGCACTTCGCCAGATCGCCAGACCGCAAGATGTGAAGATACAAGCGTTGTGTTGGCGATGACTGCCATGGACCTGATCTGGCTCATTCCACTCCTGCCCGGCGTGGGCGCGGCCGTGAACGGCATCTTCGGCATCCGCTTCTTCAGCAGGCGGGTCTCCGGGCTGGTCGCGTGCACGACGATGGCGCTGGCGTTCGGCCTGTCGCTCCTGGCCTTCGCCCAGCTGCTCGGGCTGCCGCCCGAGGCGCGGGTCCACGACGTCGTGCTGTTCGACTGGATCCCGCCGACCGCCCTCGCGATGGGCAACGGCGCGATCGGGTCGCTCCACGTCCCCTGGGCGTTCCGGCTCGACCCGCTGTCGGCGATGATGATCCTGGTCGTCAGCGGGATCGGGTTCCTGATCCACGTCTACTCGACCGCCTACATGCACGACGAGCCGCGCGGCGGCGTGGCCCGGTACTTCTCGTACCTGAACCTGTTCGTCTTCTTCATGCTGACGCTCGTGCTCGGCTCCAACTTCCTGGTCATGTTCGTCGGCTGGGAAGGGGTCGGCCTCTGCTCGTACCTGCTGATCGGCTACTGGTACGAGAAGAAGAGCGCGTCGGACGCGGGCAAGAAGGCGTTCATCACCAACCGGGTGGGCGACTGGGGCTTCCTGCTGGGCGTCTTCCTGGTCTTCGTCACCTTCGGCACGTTCGACTTCAAGGCGGTGGCGGCGGCGGCCTCGGCGATGCCGATCGAGGCGGCGCACTTCGGCACGCTGTCGCTCATCACGCTGCTGCTGTTCGTCGGCGCGACGGGCAAGAGCGCGCAGATCCCGCTCTACGTCTGGCTGCCCGACGCGATGGAGGGCCCGACGCCGGTCTCGGCCCTGATCCACGCCGCGACGATGGTGACGGCCGGCGTCTACATGGTCGGCCGCAACGCCCAGCTGTTCCTGCACGCCCCGATGACGATGGAGGTGGTGGCGGTGGTCGGCGTGCTGACCGCGCTGATGGCCGCGACGATCGGCCTCGTGCAGACCGACATCAAGCGGGTCCTGGCCTACTCGACCGTGTCGCAGCTCGGCTACATGTTCGTGGCGATGGGCGTCGGCGCCTTCGCCG
>JAJXZZ010000261.1 GCA_021779795.1 Acidobacteriota bacterium
GACAGGACGCCGCCCTTCCCCACCGGGCGCGGCGGTTCGCAGGACCGCGAGTGGTATCGCGGCCTGCCCGTGCCGAAGAACGCGGCTGCGTCGTTCACGCGGCGCGACAACACCAACTACATGGAAACCGGCGTCCTCTCGTCGCTCCAGCTGGCGGCGCAGTTCCCGTCCACGCTCGTCGAGAACTTCTACGTGAAGACGCGCAACTCGATCGAGGACGGGAAGACCAAGCCGCCGTTCGGGTACGTCATCCCGGTGCAGCGCGACATGACGCGCGTCGCCGAGCTGCTGCGCGTCCTGCGGATCCAGCGGATCGAAATCGGGCAGGCCGCCTCCGCCTTCACCGTCGGCGGCGCCACCTACCCGGCCGGCTCCTACGTCATCAAGCGCGACCAGCCCTACGGGCGGCTCGCCAAGGACCTGCTCGAGAAGCAGGTCTACCCGGACACGCGCCTGGCGACCTACGACGACAGCGGCTGGACGATGGGCCTGCTGATGGGCGTGGACGTCAGGGAGATCGCGGACGCCGCGATCCAGAAGGTGGCCGTGACGCCGGTCACGACCGTCGCGGTCACCGGCAAGATGGTGGACGCCGGCTCGGCCGGCTTCGCCGTCGCGCACGACGGGTCGATCGACATGATTGCCTTCCGCTACCGGCTGCGGGCGACGCCGATGAAGATTGCCGAGAAGGGCTTCACGGCCGGCGGCCTCGACTTCCCCGCCGGGTCGTTCGTCATCGCCGGGACGGCCACGCCGGAGGCTCGCGCCGCGGCGACCGAGCTGGGCCTGACGGCCGCGTCGCTGCCCGCGCTGCCCGAGGTGCCGATGCACGACGCGCCGGCGCCTCGGATCGCCATCTACTCGCAGTGGACGATGACGCAGGACGTCGGCTGGTACCGCCTGACGCTCGATCGGCTCGCCGTCCCCTACGACCTGATCTACAAGGAGCAGGTCGCCGCCGGCCACCTGCGCGACAAGTACGACGTCATCCTGATGGCCGCCCAGAACATCAGGCGGCAGACGGTCTTCCAGAAGCCGGCTGCGCGCCCGCAGCCGTACCTGAAGACCGACAAGTACCGGTTCCTGGGGATGTACGGCTCCACGCCCGACATGTCGGGCGGCTTCGGCCAGGCGGGCGTGGACGCGTTCGCGGCGTTCCTCGAGGAGGGCGGCACGCTCGTCGCGACGGCCGCCGCGGGCCGCTTCCCGATCGAGTTCGGCTGGACGCACACCGTGGACGCCGAGCCGATCGTCGGCGTGACGGCGCAGCGCCCGATCGTGGAAGCCGAGATCGCCCAGCCCGGGTCCCCGATCTTCTACGGCTACACGGGCACGACGATCCCGATCAAGTACAACGGCGGGTTCACGCTGCGCGTCGGCGTGGCCGACGAGGACCGCGTGCTGGCCCGTTACGTCGGCGGCGACGCCTCGGTGCTGAGCGGGGCGATGGTCGGGGCCGACAAGCTACGCGGCAAGGCGCTTGCGGTGGACATCCCCCGGGCGTGCAACGGCAAGGGGCGCGTGATCCTGTTCGCCAGCAACCCGGTCTACCGCTGGCAGAACCTGAACGAGTTCAACATGGTGTTCAACGCGCTGCTCAACTGGAACTACGTGCCTTCGAAGTAGGGGTCGGGGATCGGGGGTCGGGGATCGGGGGTCAGGGGCCGTCACGCTGGTCACGCTTGCGTCTTCCCCGACCCCCGATCCCCGATCCCCGACCCCCGATCCCTACTTAATCGCCTCCACCACCACCCTCGGCGCCGACTTCATCGCCGCGTTGATGGCGGCGATGTCGCCGGCGATGATCCCGTTCAGCCTGGCCTCGGCCTTGCCGACGTCGGCGGTCAGGTCGGTCAGGCGCGTCTGCTCGCCTTCGTTCGGCGCGCGGAATCCCCGGTTCATGTAGCCGACCAGCGACTGCACGTCCTCGCGCAGGCGCGGGTACTGCCGGTAGCCGAGGCCGGGCAGCGGCCTGGCCAGGTCGTCGTCCTTGAAGGCCTTCAGCTTCGCCAGGGTGGCGGCGACCTGCGCACGGTAGGCCGGCGCGGGGTGCTCGCCCGCCAACTGGGCGTCGATGGCCGTCAACTGCGACACCAGCGAGTCCACGCGATCGACGATCGCCGTGACGCGCGTGCGGAGCGCGAGCGCGGCCATCGCCCCCTCGAGCTGCGCGTCGAGGTCGGCGGCCGAGGCCTCCGCGAGAGGCTGCAGGGCGACGCGGCACGTGCCGGTCAGCTCCCGGTCGCCGACGCGAACCTTCACGGTGTACTCGCCCGGGGTGGCCGACGCCCCCTGCGGTCCGCCGAACCGCTCGAGCCTCGCCTCGGCCTCGTCGCCGGCGGGCCGCGGCCGCTCGCCCGGCGTGTCGTACCGGAGGTTCCAGACGATCCGGTTCACGCCGGCGCCGGCGCGCGCGCGGATCGTGCGCACGACCCTGCCCGACGCGTCGCTGATCGTCACGGTGACGAGCCCGGCGGGCGCCGACGCCAGGTAGAGGTTGAAGTAGGCGCCGGCCGGCGGGTTGGGCGCGAGGAAGTCGCGCTCGTTCCCGCGGAACATCCCGGCGCTCGCCCCCCAGCGGATGGCCGGCCGGATCGGGAACAGGAACTCGCCGGCGCGCATCGCCCGCCCGATCTCCTGCAGCGGCGCCGCGTCGTCGAGGATGAAGATCCCGCGGCCGTGCGTGGCGACGATGATGTCGTTGTCGCGCGGGTGCACGGCGATGTCGCGGACCGCGACCGGCGGCATGTTGTTGCGGATCGACACCCAGGTCGCGCCGCCGTCCCAGGACGCGAACAGCCCGAACTCGGTCCCGGCGTAGAGCAGGCCCTTCACCTTCGGGTCTTCGCGGATCACGTGCGACCAGCCGCGCGCCGGCAGCCCGCCGGTGATCTTCGTCCACGTCCGGCCGTAGTCGGCCGTCTTGTAGAAGTACGGCGCGTAGTCGCCGTCCTGCCAGTGGCTGGCCGCGACGTACGCCGTGCCGGCGTCGAAGTGCGACGCCTCGACCTTGCCGATCCAGGCGTTGGGCGCGAGGCCGGGCATCGCCTTGACCGTGTTCGTCCACGTCCGGCCGCCGTCGCGCGTCACCTGCACGTTGCCGTCGTCGGTGCCGGCCCAGATGACGTTCGGGTCGACGGGCGACGGCCCGATCGCGATGATCGTGCAGTGGAACTCGGCGGCCGTGTTGTCGGTGACGATCTGGCCGCCCGACGACTGCTGCTTCGACTTGTCGTTGGTCGTCAGGTCGGGGCTGATCACGTCCCACGACCGGCCGTCGTTCCGGGTGCGGAACAGGACGTTGCCGCCGAAGTAGACCGTCTCCGGGTCCTGCGGCGACAGCACGATCGGCGAGTTCCAGTTGAAGCGGTACTTCTGGTTCGCCATCCACTGGCCGCTCGAGCCGATGCCGCCCGGGTACGGGTTGATCCCCCACGAGACGCCCGTGCGGAGGTCGGTGAGGCTGATGACGCCGCCCTGGAGGTCGTTGTAGACCAGGTTCGGGTCCTTCAGGTCGGGGACCGCGAAGAACCCGTCGCCGCCGCCGACGTTCCTCCACTCGCTCCGCGGCGTGCCCGGCCAGCCGGGCGACTGGCTCGGCCCGCACCAGGTGCCGTTGTCCTGCAGGCCGCCGCACAGGTGATACGGCGTCCGCATGTCGTAGGCGACGTTGTAGAACTGGGTGAACGGGATGTTGTCGAGGATGTCGAACGTCCGGCCGGCGTCGTAGGAGATCTGGAAGCCGCCGTCGTCGCCGCTCAGGATCCGGTTCGGGTTGAGCGGGTCGATCCACATCGCCTGGTGGTCGCCGTGCGTCGCGCTGCCGATGCGGACGAAGTTCCGCCCGCCGTCCTCCGACTTGTAGAGGCCGCCCGAGAGCGCGTACACCGTGTTGGGGTTCTTCGGGTCCACGCGGATGTCGGCGTAGTAGAACGGCCGGAAGTTGATGTTCGGGTCCTTGCTGACCGTCCGCCAGGTCTCCCCGGCGTCGTCGGAGCGCCACAGCTCGCCTTCGTTCTTCGTCTCGCTCACGACGTAGACGACGTTCGGGTTGCTGCGGGAGACGGCGATGCCGATCCGGTCCATGGGCCCCTTCGGCAGGCCGCGGGTCGCGCCGGGGCCCGACAGCCGCGCCCACGTCGCGCCGCCGTCGTGCGACTTGTAGACCGCCGTCTCGCCGCCGCCCGAGTCGGTGAACCAGGCCCAGCGCCTGAACGTCCACATCCCGGCGTAGACGATGTTGGCGTTGGTCGGGTCGATGTCCACGTCCGAACAGCTGGTCAGGTCGTTCTTGTAGAGGATCTTCTTCCAGCTCGCGCCGCCGTCGGTCGTCTTGAAGAGCCCGCGCTCCTGGTTCGGCCCCCACTCGCGCCCGAGCGCGCAGGCGTAGGCGACGTCGGCGTCGCGCGGGTCGACGACGATCCGCGAGAACTTCTCGGAATCGGGCAGGCCGACGTTGGTCCAGTGGGCGCCGGCGTCGATCGACTTGTAGATGCCGTCGCCGATCGAGGCGTCGTTGCGCGGGTTGCCCTCGCCGGTGCCCGCGTAGATGACGTTCGGGTTCGATGGGGCGATGGCGATGGCGCCGATCGACAGCACGGGCTTGTCGTCGAAGACCGGCGTCCAGGTGACGCCGCCGTTGGCCGACTTGAAGATGCCGCCCACGGCGCCGGCCACGTAGAGCGTGCCCGGGTCGCCGGGCAGGCCGACGAAGACCGGCGTCCGGCCGGTCTGGGCCGTGGGCCCGATGTTGCGCCACTGCAGGCGCTCGAGCGCGGCAGCCGGCGAGGCGTCCGCCGCGCGCGCCTGCGCCGCCGGCCGGCCCGCGGCCGTCGTCAGCAAGAGGGCCAGGCACACGCCCGACCCCGCAAGTATCCGCGTGCTCTTCATGTTCACCTCGCGATGCAGGGGGAAGCCGGAACGTCGGGGAGTCTAGCACAGCAAAAACGGCGGCAACACGCCGCCGCCGGAGGAGGCCACGGGAGCGCGCCGGCGCGAGGCGCAGCCCCCCTCGCCGCGCGATGGTCGGGCGCGTGGACGCCTA
>JAJXZZ010000262.1 GCA_021779795.1 Acidobacteriota bacterium
AGGGGATCGCCCTCGACACCGGCGGCCGGGTCTACGTGTGCGACAACGACAACGGCCGGCTGGCCGTGTTCGACGGCGACGGCAAGTTCCTGAACGCGTTTCCGGTCCCGGGCTGGCGCCGCGAGGTGTTCTCCGAGCCGTACCTGGCGCTCGCGCCGGGCGGCACCATCTGGGTCACCGTGCCGCTCGCGGGCGAGGTGCGAGCGTACGCCGCCGACGGCCGTCTGCTGCGCACGATCAGGGGGAACGACGCGCCGCCCCCGGGGTTCAAGCGACCTTCGGGGATCGCGCTCGCGCCTGCCGGCGGGGCGGTCCTCGTCTCCGACATCGAGGGCCGGCTCGCGGTGGCGGCCGGGTCCGCTCCGTGATCGCCGAGATCTTCCGCGAGCCGGGCGCCGTGCTCGCCGGCGTCCCCGTCGCCGCGCTCACCTTCCTCGTCGTCGTGACGGGCGCCGGTCTGGCGGTCCTTTGCGGCCTCGCGACCGACCGGCCAGCACTCCGCCGGCTGGCGCCGCTGCTCCTCGCGCTCACCGGCGGGACGGCCGCCGTGTGGGCGCGAACGCACGGGGGCCTGGCCGGCCCGGCGTCGCAGCTCGCCGTCACCGCGGCCATCCTCGCGTTGCTGGCGTGGCACGCGGCGCTCGACCCGGACGCCGGGGCGACCGTCACGTCGCGCCAGCCGGTCTCCGGCGGAGGCTGGAGCGCGGGGGCGCTGGTCGTGGCTGTCCTGCTGGCCACGTTCGCGCTCGGTTGGCGCCTGCGGACGTTCGCCGGATCGACGCTGGTGTGGGAGGCGCCGGTCACGACGGGGTTCGGCGCGGCGTTCTACGCGCACACGGGCACCCTGGGCTACGCCGCTCGCACGCTGCTCTGGAACGAGGGGCTGGTGAGCAACGGCGACGCGTCGTTCCTGTACGGCGCGCCGACGTACGCGCTGCTCACGCACGCCGGGTTCTCGACGCTGTCGCTCCGTCTCTTCGCCGCGCTCTGGGCGCTCCTCCTCGTGCCCGCGCTGTGGCTGTTCGCGCGCCGTCACTTCGGACCGACCGCGGCCGCCGTCACGGCGCTGGTGGCCTCCGCGAACACGTACGTCATCTTCTACGGCAAGTACGGGACCTCGCTCTCCGCCACCGTGCTCGCCTGCGTGGTCGCGGCGCTCGCGGTCGGCGAGCTGGCCGCGCCCGGCGGCGCGGCGTGGTGGCGCGGCCTCGTCGCGGGCGTGGCGCTGTACGTGGCGACGCTGGGGTACTCACCCGGCCGGCTGGTCGTCATCGCGCTGCTCGCATCGCTCGTCCCGTCCGCCGTCCGCGCGTGGCGCGACCGCCGCCGGAGCGCGCTCGCCGCCTTCGCCGTCCTGGCCGCCGTGGCGATCGGGGTAACCTCGGCGCAGTACGCGGCCGGCGGCCAGCGCACGTTCCTGCACGCCCGCGGCGAGCAGCTGTTCACGATCCTGGCGGAGACGGACTACGTGCGCGACTACCTCACCCAAGACTCCGCGGCTTTCGATGCCTTCGCGCGATGGGCGAAGGGCGCCGGCCTCACGCGTCTGGTGCCCACGGCCGCGGAGCTCGCCACGGTGCCGCGCGAGGGTCCGTTCCAGCCCTCGCCCGCGCAGAGGTTCGAGGTCGCGTTCAAGGTCCTCGCCGAGACCTTGCCCCAGTGCTACCGCCTGCTGTCGCCGTTCTCGATGGCGTCTCCCGGCAGCCAGTCGATCTTCGAGGACCCGCCTGCGATCAAGGCGTACTTCGCCCCGTTCGCTGCGCTCACGCTCCTCGGTTTCGTCGTCTCGCTGCGCCGCGCCCGGCAGTGGGGACACGCCGTGCTGCTCGCCTGGTTCGCGATCACGGTGCTCCCCGTCCTGCTGACGACGAGGTGCGACGCCCACCGCACCGTCCTCCTCGCGGTGCCGCTCTGCGTCTGGACCGCGATCGGAACCGGCGAGGCCGGGCGCGCCCTCGCTCGCCTCGGCGTCCGGCCGGCGCCGCGTGTCGCGCTGGGCGCCAGCCTGGGCGTGCTCCTCCTGATCGGGACGGGAGCGGTCGTGCTCCGGCGACACACGGACGACGGCATCCAGCGGCGGCTGCTCGACGCCGTCGGCCGCCTCCCCGGCCCGGTGGTGGTCGGAGCACTCATCGACGTTCGCCAGCGGACGTGGATCGAGCTCGGCCTGCTCGAGCGCACGCGGCGCGACCGGGCCGCCGAGGGCCGCATGCTCGACCCCGGCCTGCGCGAAGAACTCGCCCGTCCCGAAGGCTCTTGGCCCCCCGAGCTCCTCGACCGGACGAGCGAGGTGTGCGCCCACGCCGCGCTCGTGCTCGCCCCGGCCGGCTCCTACCGCACGGCCGTGAACCGGCTCGAGGGGCGCGGGCTTCGCGCCCGCGAGCTCCGCCTTCCCGAGCTCTCGGCGTGGCTGGTTCCGCGACAGGAGATCCCGCCCGCGGCCGGAGCCGCTCCCTCCTCTCCCCGGTGACCCGAGGCGCGATCCCCGCAAAACGACCTCAGCGACCCGGCAGCGGCGGTACGGCGGAGGGACCGGCGGCCGGCGCGGGCCCGAGGAGGAACACCGGGTCGCCCCAGGTGCCGTGGTCGCAGTCGATCCCATCGCCGCCGTCCAGCACGACCAGCGTGACCTCGCGGACGCCACGCAGGTCGACCCGCAGCGGAACGGCCGCGTCGCCCGCGCGGATCACGCCGGTGGCCGCGAGCAGGCGGTCGGACCCGTCCCGCACCTGGAAGACGACCGAGCCGGCGCGGCACGAGGCCGAGGAGTCGGGCAGACCGGCGACGGCGCACAACGCCACGGCGCCGTCCGGGACGCGGTAGGAGATGCGGCTGTTGGCGTGCATGCCGATGCCGTTCGCGTAAATCCGGTGATCGAAGGCGATGATGTGATCGTCCCAGGTCCGGTTGAAGCGCGGCGGGGCAAACGAGTGGCTCTCGGCCAGCGGCGCCTCGGCGGTGAGCGGCCGGCACGGGCCCGGGCAGCCCGGGGCGTGGCCTTCGAGCTGCAGCAAGCGCCCGAGGCGGTTCTTGTACTCCGCCGGAGCATCCCCGTTGTCGGCGAGGTTCCAGTTCAACGTGCCGGCGATCGTCACCACCGCGGAGCACGCCGCCAGGCCCAGCAGCAGCCCGGCGAGGCGGGGGCCGGGCCGCCCGCGCCGCCGGGCCTCGAGCAGGAAGACGGCGAAGAGCACCACCAGGAACGGCAGGAGGTCGGCGGCGTAGCGCTCGGTGACGAAGTAGAACGTGGCGATCACCGCGACCTCGGGGAGGAAGGCGAGCGCGACGAAAAGCTCCCAGAGGCGGCGCCGGCGCGGCAGGGCCACGGCGCCGAGGACGGCGCCCAGCACGAGCCACGACGAGCCCAACGTCAGCGAGAGCACCTGCTCCTTCCACCCGAAGAAGATCGCGTCGTCGAGGTAGCGGACCGGCGCGAGCTGGACGAACGGCGGCCGGGAGAACAGCGACGCGGCCGTCAGCCCGAAGTAGTTGACCAGCGCCGAGGGCACGCGCGCGAGGTTGACGACGCCGCCGATCTCGGCGGGATGAACGTACGTCGCCTGGAAGTCGAAGCTCTTCCAGATCGAACCGAAGCGCGCGTGGTTGTACCAGAGCTGGAGCAAGCCGGCGCCGACCGCGGGGGCGCAGGCCAGGAGCACGCGCGCGAGCCCCCGCTCCCCGGCCGGGCGCCGCCGCGCGGCAACGAACTCCCGAACCGACAGGACGGCGATCGCCACCGCGAGGGGGATGCCGAACGTGACCCGGGCGAGGAGCGCGACGCCGAACGCCAGCGACAGGCCGAGGAAGCCGCGCGCCCTGTCGATCGAGTCCGTCACGATCCGGAGCACGAAGTAGATGCCCCAGAGCGACCCGCACAGCCCCCAGAGGATCGCCTCGTGGTAGATCCTGGCGCAGGAGACGAGGTAGAGGAGCGGCGACCCGAGGGCGAAGCCGAGCGCGCCGGCCCACCACAGGAGTCGCCCAGCCCGGGGCGGCAACCGGCCCGGTCCCCGCAGCGCCGCGGCGAACGACAGCGCGGCCGCGAGCGCCGCGAGCACGGCCGCGAGCAGGCACGAGGCGCGCGACCAGCGGCCGAACATCGAGGGGACCACCGCGTCGGGAACGATCCGCAGGAGCGCCGGGAACAGCCCGAACGAGAGGAACGTCTTGCCGTTCTCCTCGAACCCCTCCCAGGAGATCGTCTCGGGCTCGACGTCGGCGCGACCGGTCTCGAGGCTGTGCGCCAGTGAGTCGTAGGCGGAGCCCCACGTCTCCTCACCCGCCAGGCTCCCGGTCCCGTACGTGACGAGCCAGCCGTAAACCCCGACGACCGCGAGCGCGAACAGCGCCGGAAGCCACGGCCGGCGTGCCGGGCACGGCCTCCCGCCCGCGGTCCCTTCCCCGTCGGGGGCGTGCACCGGCGCACCTCCGTCGCCCATCATCCCCTGAGTGGCTCCTCTTCGGGCAGTCTATCTCATACCGGGGGGCCAGACGGCCCGGGCGGCGCCGCCGTGCTCAGGGCTTCGCCGTTCGCGGCCGCGGCGGCTCGAAGATCCGCGGGCGAGAGAGGCGCCAGCGGGCGGCGCGGTACTGCAGGCTGGTCCACAGGACGCCGAGGCCGTAGCGGGCGGAGCGGCCGAAGTTGATCGAGGACGAGTCCGCCGCGTACCTCGTCGGGCAGGAGACCTCGCCGACGCGGAAACCGAAGAACAGCGCCTGCGCCAGCATCTGGTTGTCGAAAACGAAGTCGTCCGAGTCGGTCGCGAGCGGCAGGGCCGCCAGCACCCGGCGGGAGAACGCCCGGCAGCCGGTGTGGTACTCGCTGAGCTTCTCCCCCAGCATCACGTTCTGGAAGAGGGTGAGCGCGCGGTTGGCGACGTACTTGTATCGCGGCATCCCGCCGGCCAGCGCCCCCGTGCCGAGGATCCGGCTGCCGAGCACGACGTCGTACACGCCGAGCGCGATGAGGGAGCCCATCGCCGGCACGAGGCGCGGCTCGTACTGGTAGTCGGGATGGATCATGACGACGATGTCCGCGT
>JAJXZZ010000263.1 GCA_021779795.1 Acidobacteriota bacterium
GCGAGACGCGCCCGTAGGTCGGCTGGAGGCCGAGCACGCCGCAGAAGGCGGCCGGCTGGCGCACCGACCCGCCGGTGTCCGAGCCGAGCGCGGCCGGCGCCAGGCGCGCCGCCACGGCGGCGGCCGACCCGCCGCTCGACCCGCCGGGCGCGCGGCCGGGCGACCACGGGTTGTGCGACGGGCCGAACGCCGAGTGCTCGGTGGACGAGCCCATGGCGAACTCGTCGCAGTTGGTCTTGCCGAGCACGACGGCGCCCGCCGCCGACAGGCGCGCCACCGCCGTCGCGTCGTAGGGCGGGACGAAGTGCTCCAGGATGCGCGACCCGGCCGTCGTCCTCAGCCCCGCCGTGCACAGGTTGTCCTTGACGGCGACGGGCACGCCGGCCAGCGGCAGCGACGCCTTGTCCGGGCGGCCATCGACGAGGGCGGCGTCGGCCAGGGCCCGCCCGGGATCGACCGTGATGAACGCGCGGAGCGACGCGTCGAGCCGCTCGATCCGCTGCAGGAACGACGCGCAGACCTCGGCGGCCGAGACGTCGCCGCGCGCGACCGCGTCGCGGACCTCGCGGCAGGTCATCGCGGCCAGGTCAGGCATCACCGAGCACCCGCGGCACGCGGAAGAGGCCCCCGGTGGCGTCGGGAGCGTTGGCGAGCGCCGCGTCGCGCCCGAGCGAGGGGCGCGCGACGTCGGCGCGCTCGGCGCCCGAAGCGTCCGACGTCGAACAGGTGGGCGGCACGCCGCCCAGGTCGAGCTCGGCCACCTGGCTGGCGTACTCGAGGATCCGCCCGAGCTGACGCGCGTAGAGATCGACTTCCTCGTCGGTCAGGGCGAGGCGCGCGAGCGAGGCGATCGCGCGGACGTCGCCCGGGGTGAGGGCGTCGGGCATGAGCGATGCTACCACGGCCGACATCGGTGCTACGATGCTCCTACCATGTCCCTCCAGCCTGTGCGACCGCCCGCCGTCGCCGGGTCCTGGTACCCGGGAGAGCCCGCTGATCTCGCGGCGGCCGTCGATCGGTACCTCGCGGAGGCGACCGACACGCCTCCCCCCGAACATGTCGTGGGCCTCGTGGCCCCGCACGCGGGCCTCGTCTATTCCGGGCCGGTGGCCGGCTGGGCGTACCGCGCGGTCCGCGGCGGCGTCTACGACGTGGCGGTGCTCGTCGGGCCGTCGCACCGCGCGGCGTTCTCCGGCGTGGCGCTGTACCCGCGAGGATCGTTCGCCACGCCGTTCGGGCCGATCGCGATCGCCGAGGACGTGGCGGCCGCCATCCTGGACCAGACGCCGGTCGTCAGCGAGAACCCGTCGGTGCACGGCCCCGAGCACTCGCTCGAGATGCAGCTGCCCTTCCTCAAGCGCGTCCTGCCCGGCACGCCCATCGTCCCGATGATCATGGGCTACCAGTCGGAGGCGACCATCCGGTCGCTCGGCGACGCGCTGGCGGGGGCGCTGGCGGGGCGGCGGGCGCTGCTCGTCGCGAGCAGCGACCTGTCGCACTATTTCGACGCGCGCGTGGCGTCGGTGATGGACGGCGAGGTGGTGGACTGCGTGGAGCGGTTCGACGCGGGGGCGCTGATGGCGCTGCTGCGGGACGAGCCGGGCCACGCGTGCGGCGGCGGCCCGATGCTGTCGGTGATGCTCGCCTCGCGCGGGCTCGGGGCGCGCGCGGGGCGCGTGCTGCGCTACGGCGACTCGGGCGACGTGTCGGGCGACAAAACGGCCGTCGTCGGCTACATGGCGGCGGCGTTCGTCTCGTGACGCCGGCCGGCGCCCGGGGGAGATCGAGATGCTGAGCGAAGCGGACCGGGCCGCGCTGCTGCGGCTCGCGCGCGAGACGATTGCCGCCCACCTGACCGGGGGCGCCCCGCCGGCACGCCCGACGCTGGCCGACCCGCACGCGCACGCCGGCGCGTTCGTCACGCTGACCGTCCGCGGCGACCTGCGCGGCTGCATCGGCTACCCGGGCGCCACGACGCCGCTCGACGACGTGGTGGCGCAGTGCGCGATCGCGGCGGCCACCGAGGACCCGAGGTTCCCGCCGGTGGACGCCGGAGAGTTGTCGCACCTCGAGGTGGAGATCTCGGTGCTCACGCCGATCGAGCCGGTGGCCGACGTGTCGGAGATCGAGGTCGGCCGCGACGGCCTCGTCGCCCAGGACGGGTTCAGGCGCGGGCTGCTGCTGCCGCAGGTGGCGACCGAGCACCACTGGGACCGCGAGACCTTCCTCGCGCACACCTGCCTCAAGGCAGGCCTCAGGCCCGACGCGTGGCGCACGGGCGCGAAGATGTTCCGGTTCAGGGCGGAGGTATTCTCTTAACCGGCGGTCGGCGGTCGGCTGTCGGCGGCAATCGGCGGTCGGCTGTCGGCTGTCGGCGGTCGGCGGCAATCGGCGGTCGGCGGTCGGCTGTCGGCGGTCGGCGGCGGTCGGCTACTTCGCAAGATCGCAAGATCGCAAGATCGCAAGATCGCACTTCGTACTTCGTACTTCTCACTTCGTACTTCCCTCTTCCCCCCGTCCCTCCGTTCTCCCGCTCCCCATGAGCCCCCTGAGGACCGCGAAATTCCGCTGATCGAGCGGGTCGGGCTCGACGCTGGTCGGCCGGCGCGCCTCGGTCTTGGGCGTCTCGAGGATCATCGGCAGGCGGGCGAAGCGCGGGTCGTTCACGATCCGCCCGAACGCGTCGAGGCCGATGGTGCCCCGGCCGATGTGATCGTGCCGGTCACGGCGGCTGCCGCGCTCCTTCTTCGAGTCGTTCAGGTGGAAGACGCGGAGCCGCCCGAGGCCCACCAGGCGGTCGAACGACTCGAACGTCTCGCGGTACCCGTCCGCCGAGGCGAAGTCGTACCCGGCCGCCCACAGGTGACAGGTGTCGAGGCAGACGGCCACGCGCGGGTGGCCGTCGAGATGATCGAGGAGCCGCGCCAGGTGCTCGAAGCGCCACCCGAGCGACGTCCCCTGGCCGGCGGTGTGCTCCAGGATCACCAGCGTGCGGCCGCGCCGCCTGGCCCGCAGCACGCGCGACACGGCGCCGGCCACGCGGCGCAGCCCGCCGGCCTCCGTGCCCGTCGTGTAGGCGCCCGGGTGGACGACGACGCCGAGGAGGCCGAGGGCCTCGGCGCGGTCGAGCTCCTCGCCGAAGGCGTCGATCGAGCGGGCGCGCAGCGCCGCATCGGGCGTCCCGAGGTTGATCAGGTAGCTGGCGTGGGCGACGACCTCGCCGAGCGCGGCGCGCTCTGCTTTCGCGCGGAACTCGCGCACCTCCTCGTCGCCGAGCGCCCGCGCGCGCCACTGGTTCGACGACTTGCTGAAGATCTGCAGCGCCTCGCAGCCGTTGGCCACGGCGCGGTCCACGGCGAGCGGCAGCCCGCCGGCAATCGACAGGTGCGAACCGAGGAGCGGCATAGGCAGCGGAGCAATCGGCTGTCGGCCCGCCTTCGCACTTCGAGCTACGGCGGGCAAGCTGGCGCTCGGCGGCAATCGGCGGTCGGCCCGCCTGCGCTCTTCGAGCTGCGGCGCGCAAGCTGGCGGTCGGTTACTTCGCACGATCGCACGATCGCAAGATCGTACTTCTTACTTCTTACTTCCTACTTCGTACTTTTTTCGTACTTTCTTCTACCTACCCCGGCCCCAGTCCCTGCGCCACGATCCGTCCGCTCGGCGAGAGCTGGACCCAGACGCCGAAGGGGCTCGTGTGGCGGCGGTGGTCGTTCGGGTCGGTGGGGCGCTCGGCGTACCGCATGTCGTACCAGTGCACCGTCACGCCGCCGTCCTTCCTCGGCAGCGCCTCGGCCGACGGGAAGCGCGAGAAGCCCATGAACATCTGCGCGAGCGGCGCCCGCGAGGCGAGCGCGACCGCGCCGCCGCGCTGGTCGGGGAACCTGATGACGTTCTCGGGCGCCCGGTGGCCGAACACGCTGATCTCCTCGACCGTGAACCCGCGGGGCGTCCGCAGCACCAGCCGCCACCGGAACGGCGAGAAGAAGGTCGGCAGCGCGGCCGGCAGGGCGGCGGGCTCCTGGTGATCGAGGTAGTGGAACGTCTCGCCGACGCCGCGCGTCGATCCGGGAAGGGCCGCCTCCTGGATTGCGATCGCGTCGTGGAGCGCCGCCGCGTGCGCGGCCGCCCGCAGCGCGTAGTCGCCGCCGGTCAGCAGCAGCGCCAGGACCGCGGCGCGCGTGCGCCATTCCGGGCGCTTCAGGCCGGCCAGCAGGCCGGCGAGCAGGATGGCCCACAGGTAGACGTCCACGATGGGCATCCAGTCCACGCCGTACCAGACGCCCGAAAACGGGCTCAGCACGCGCGTGCCGTAGGACGTGGCCAGGTCCATCGCGATGTGGCCGAGGACGCCGATGACCGACACGCCCAGGAGCGCCAGGAAGGTGGCCGAGTCCCTGCCGCGGCGGAACCACCGCTGGAACAGCCACACGCCGGCGGCCGTCGCCACGGCGAGGCCGAGGCCCAGCGGGCCGTGCGTCGGGCCGCGGTGCGCGGCCAGCATCTCGGCGCGGCCGCCGGTGAACGCGGTCAGCATCTCGATGTCGGGGATGTTGGAGGCGATGACGAGCGCGGCGGTCGCACCGCGCCCCGCGCGCCGGAGGCCGGCGCCCGACAGCGTCAGCGCGAAGAGCGAGTGAGTGATGTTGTCCACGTGGCCTTACAGGCCATGATACCGCGTGTTATCGTAGCGGCGATGGACGTCTACCTCGTGCCCGCGGGCGGCGGCCGCCACGTGCTCTACTGCGAACCGGCCGGCCCGCCGGCCGCGCCGGCCGCCGGCCGGTCGGGCGCCATCTGGCGGCGGCTCTACGATCACTTTGCGGCGGTCCTGGCCATGCTCGACCGCGAGCACGATCCCGAGCACGAGGCCGAGCGCAAGCCGCCGTCGGGCTTCTTCGCGCGGCTGCGCTCGCGGTCGCTCAAGTGGATGGCCGAACGCGTGGCCGAGCAGCGCGTGCTCTGGCGGCTGCAGGGGATCCGGCAGGCCCGCGCGTTTCACCCCGACACGCTCGAGCGGGCGCGCTCGCTCGAGAT